>CATLIP010000025.1 GCA_949957035.1 uncultured Lachnospiraceae bacterium | reverse complement strand
ATCGGAAAGATTGAGACGTAACTGTCTCAGGTGAAAGAAAAACTTTCAGAGCTTGAGGGGCTCTTAATCCGGAATGCATCAAGGGCAGGCGGGCTTAAGAGCGCCGCGGCAGCTTATGAGCGGACGGAGGAAGGATATAATCAGCGGTATGGAGAGACGCTGCTGCGCAGCATTCTCGGGACATACGAGCCGGGCGCCCTTGAGATTCGCCGGGAGGCTTATGAGAAGGAGCAAAGCATTGCTTTAAGAAACCGTTTGAATCTTAAGAAGGAACAGGAGCAGGTACATGAAAAGAGCAGAAGCCTTGAAAGAAGGCTTCAGGATGTACATTCTAAGCTTCTTTTGGGGAAGATGGAGCTTAAGCAGCAGGAAGGGGTGCGGCAGGAATATGAACAGGAGTTAGAAGAAAGGCGGGGTGTGCTGCGGTATCTGGGCCTGGAGGAGTCTGTGCTTTTTGACAGCGATAAGATTCTTTACGCGTCTGAGCGAAAACTTAAGGAGATTGCCGGATTTCGAAGGAATCTTGAGAAGGAAGAGGATATTCTGCAGAAGGAGTATCAGCGGCTGACGAAAGGGAAGGTACTGGAATTGCCTGAGGAGCTTGAGCAGGAGCTTGAAAATCTTGGGATTCACGTGGTCTATGGAATGGAGTGGCTGGCGAAAAACGGATATTCCGAGGAGCAGAATTTAGAGCTGGCAAGACGGCATCCGTTTCTGCCCTATGGGTTGATTTTATCCGAGGCTGAGCTTAACAAATTATCTCAAAATATGGGCGGAATCTATACTTCGTTTCCTGTTCCGATTGTAGTAAGGGAGAGGCTGGAAAGAATCGGGGAAGATAGAGAGAGTGGGATTATCAGGCTTGAAGGAGTCAGTTTCTATGTCTGGTTCAATGAAAATCTGCTGAATGAAGAAAAACTGAAAGCTCTGGTGCAGGCAAAGGAGCTTCAGATTGATAAGAAGAGAGAGGCGATTGCCATTCGGCAGGCGGAATACAGGGAGTATTTTGAACGGCAGGAGTTGGTTCGGAATCAGGAAGTCAGCAAAGAGAAATGGGATGCCAATGAGAAGCACAGAAGTGAGCTTTTGGAGCAGATTGAGCGGCTAGATAAGGAGGGCAGTACCGGCGCAGAGGAGCTGGCAAGGCTTAATGGAGAGCTTGAGCGGCTTCAAAACCATATCCGCAAGGCGGAACGTGAGGCGGAATATCAGCAGAGAAGGCTTGAGGATTTTGGACGTCTATGTAAGGATTATGAGACTTATGAGCAGAATCTGCGGGAGCTGGAAAGCTGTAAGAAGGAAGCGGATAAGTTATCGGAGAAACAGAAAATGTGCCGTAACCGGCAGGAGAAGCTGAAAGAAAGGCAGAAGACCGGAGAACTTGAGAGAATGAATCTGGATCGGGAAGGGGAGGAGATAAGGAAGGAGGGAAGAAAGTATCAGGGATATGAGCAGGCGCAGGTTCCCGGCGGGGCAGAGGCAGAACCGGTTGAAGAGTCCCGGAATATGAGGGAAATGGAAGCCCGATACGCTGCAATTACTTCTCGTATGTCTCAGGAAATTCAAGAATTAGAAGCCTCGGAGCAGCGGGCCGCAAGCCGCTATCAGGAGTCGTTGGATGAGCTTTTGCATCTGCAGAAAAAATATGATTTTTCGGATGAAGAATGGAAAGATGTGAGCTATAACCGGGAAGAAGAGTCCCATCAGGAGATTATGCTGGAAGACTGTAACCGGAAGATTGCAGTGAAGCAGAGGCTTTGGAATGATGAGGATAAGCAGATTGCCGTAGTGAACCAGCAGAAGAGTGAACGTCTGGAGCGGATGAAGAAGGAATGTGGCGAGGAAGAACCGCTGCCCAAGGAGGAGATTCAGAATCAGGATTTTGATTCCCGTAAGAATCAGTTCCGCTATCAGGAGAAGGAGGCGGCAAAGCAGGCGGATATCTGGAAGGAGCGTCTGCACAGCTATGATGAGAATCTGACGGCGCTCTCCGAGTACAACGATTTTCCGTTAGGGGAAGAGATTGTGTGGGAACAGGATTTTGCCGGGATGGATGGCAGAAGTCTTCGTAATTTTAAGGGTATTTTGATTCGCGATTATAATCAGATGCTTCGGGAGCGGGGGGAGGCGAGGGATGTACTGAGCCGATTGCTGAATCAGATTGTGCGTATGGAGCAGTTTCATGAGGATTTCTACAAGAAGCCCTTAGAGGCAATGCTGGAGCTTACCGGCGATGCGTCCGCTGTTTTGAGGCAGTTGGATACGACCATACAGTCCTATGACAGTCTGATGGAGAAGCTGGAGGTCGATATTTCCCTTGTGGAGAAGGAGAAGAATAAAATCGTGGAGCTTCTGGAGGATTATGTCCGGGAGGTGCATCTAAACTTGGGTAAGATTGACCATAACTCTACGATTGCCATCCGGGAGCGTCCCGTAAAGATGCTGAAAATCGGGCTTCCGGAGTGGGAGGAGAATGAGAACCTGTACCAGATCCGCCTTCAGGATATGATTGATGAGACTACGCAGAAGGGTCTTAGACTGTTTGAGCAGAATGAAAATGCGCAGGAGTATTTTGGAACGCAGATTACTACGAGAAATCTGTATGACACGGTAGTCGGGATTGGGAATGTGCAGATTCGGCTGTATAAGATTGAGGCCCAGAGGGAGTATCCTATTACCTGGGCGGAAGTAGCGAGAAATTCCGGGGGAGAAGGCTTTCTGTCGGCGTTTGTGATTCTGTCGAGCCTGTTGTATTATATGCGTAAGGACGATACGGATATATTTGCGGATAAGAATGAGGGTAAGGTTCTGGTTATGGATAACCCGTTTGCTCAGACGAACGCGTCCCATCTGCTGAAACCCTTGATGGATGTGGCAAAGAAGACGAACACCCAGTTGGTGTGCCTGACGGGGCTTGGCGGGGAGTCTATCTATAACCGTTTTGATAATATTTATGTGCTGAACCTGATTGCGGCAAGTCTGCGGGGCGGGATGCAATATCTGAAGGCTGACCATCTGCGGGGAAATGAGCCGGAGACGATGATTGTGTCACAGATTGAAGTGATGGGGCAGCAGGAGTTGGTATTCTAAAAAATTTTTGTTTATATGAGGAGTGGGAAAATGGCAAGATATGTGAGGGAATTGATATTGAACAAACCGGATGATTTTGTGCAGTTTATTATGAATGATTTTCTGCGGAAAAATAGTTTTATAATGGCTGACTGGAAGGGAGAACCGGCTTACCGCACCGGGGATGCCATGATGGAGGGATATAAGTATCTGAGATGGTACTATAGTAACGGCGTATTCCATCTGGAGGCATGGATGAAGGGGACTTTCGGAGGAGAGTGGAATCTGGAAGGGTTTGTGGGGTGCTTGCAAAAGAAGCCTTACCGGGAGAGCTTAGAGCAGTTATTTGCCGCTTTGCAGCAGCCGATTCCCATGCCGCAGCAAGCTGTACAGGGATCAGGCATGCCGGGGCCGGGGATGCCGGGGAACCCGGGACAGCCATATCAGAATTATGTCCCGGTACATACAGTGGATAATTCCGGTGCGGCGACCATGGGCCTTGTACTGGGGATTCTGAGCGTTATCTTTGGGATATTTATACCAATCCTGGGTATTATACTGGCGTGCCTTGGATTCTCAAGGGCAAGGATGGGAGCGGGCTCTAGCAAGTCCGGGCAGGCGAAGGTAGGAAAGGTACTCTGCATTATCGGTATTCTTTTGGCGGTTATTATGTGGGGCTTGAATTTTCTGGTGTTGATTCCGACAGTGGGAAGAATGTATTAGAGTTCCATTAAAGACGAAAATAGAACACTTCACGCAAAAACGACACAAAATCTCCTGATTTATGCTATACTGTTGTCAGCAAAGAAGGGAGATAAGCAGATGAGTTTAGAAGTAAGAAATTTGTCAAAGAAATACGGAGAGAAAACGGTAGTAGAGAATCTGAGCTTTGAGATGAAGAATCCGGGGGTTTTTGCATTACTCGGAACAAACGGAGCCGGAAAGACTACTTCAATCCGTATGATGCTAAATATGCTTTCAAGGGATACCGGGGAAGTACTCTGGAATGGCGCGCCGCTTGATACGGCGACCTGCAATGTGGGTTATCTTGCAGAGGAGAGGGGATTGTATCCCAAATATACGCTGATGGACCAGTTGATTTATTTTGCCGGACTCAGGGGGATTTCCAAGGCGGAGGCGAAGAAGAGAATCCGTTATTGGGCCGAGCGGTTAGAGGTGGAAGAATATCTGTATCCCCAGACTCCTAAATCAGAGGACGGGAAGAAGCGGGGACGGGCAAAAACACAGCCCCCTAAAAAGGCAGACCAGCTTTCCAAGGGAAATCAGCAGAAGATTCAGTTCATGACGGCGCTTTTGCCTGACCCTGACCTTCTAATTCTGGATGAGCCCCTTTCCGGTCTGGACCCTGTGAATACGGATCTGTTCAAGGGTATTATCCGGGATGAGATTGCAAAAGGAAAGTATCTGATTATGTCGAGCCATCAGATGGCCACTGTGGAGGAGTTCTGTACGGACATTATTATACTGAACCGTTCTAAGACGGTTCTGGCAGGGCATCTGAACGATATCAAGAAGAGCTATGGACGTATTAACTTGCTGTTGAAAACGGAGCCGGATGTAACGGACCTGATTAAACAGGAGGGATTGACTTTGGTTTCTGCAAAAGAGACGGAGTATCAGATTAAGGTGTCCGGAGATGAGCAGGCGAACAGATTTTTGAAGCTATTGATTGAGAACGGAGTTACTGTCGTCACATTCAGCCTGCGTGAACCGTCTCTCCATGAGATTTTCGTGGAGAAAGTGGGTGATGCACATGAAGCTTAGGAAGAGTGATTTTACCGGAACGGGTAAGGTGTTTCGTTTTACGCTGGCGCAGATGGTGAAGGGAAAAGCGAATATCATTACTATGCTGATTTTTTTCCTGATTGCGGCTGCCAGCATTCCGGTTATGACGGTAATGAAGGGCGGGCAGCAGCCGTCCGGGAATGAAGCCTTGGAAGAGTCTGCGTCTCTGGGGATCAGGTCTGTGTTCGTGCAGAATGATACCGGATATGAGTTGGATTTTGCGGGTATCCCTCAGAGAAATAAAATATTTACAGATACGGAATTTGTGGATACGGATGTGATGGATACAGAGTGGTCGGAAGATACATATGAGTCTATGATTAAGCCGGAAGAAGCGTATGTACATCTGCAGAAAGACGCGGAGAAGATGTGCTTTTCAATCGGCGCTTACGCTCTGGAGGATAAGGAGTTTTCGGATGAGGATTTGGATTCCTGTGTGAATATGCTGTCGGGTCTGTTGGATGAAGCCCGCTATATTCAGCAGAATGCAAAGCCGGAGCAGATTACAACGCTGACCAGTCCTTATGAGACAAATACGGAGACAGTTTCAGAATATCTGGAGGAGAAAGAGGATGATTTTGACGCTCGTTTTGGCGTGCAGATGATATACTCGGTGGCTCTTTTGATATTGTGTACCTTTGTTTCTTCCTTTATTATTCAAAAGGTGATAGAAGAAAAGGCGTCGAAGTTAGCGGAGCTTTTGATGGTCAGTGTCAGCCCTCTTGCAATGCTGGTGGGTAAGATTCTTGCGGTTATGACGTATATATTGGGTCTGGTTGCCAGTCTTGCGGCAGTTACGGGGCTGTCTTATGTGATTACCGGACGGTTTGCGGATACCACCGTTTTGCGGCAGCAGATTGCGTTATCCGGCATTTCCTCTGAAACATTACAGGCTTCGCCTGTTACGATTCTGATTTTAGTGGTTTCCTTGCTGCTTGGTTATCTGCAGGTTTCACTCATCAGCGGCCTTGTTGGAACCGGATGTTCTACTACGGAGGATGTAGAGCCTGCCAATATGACGATTGTTCTGTTGGTTATGGCAGGCTATATGGTGGCAACCATTACCGTAGGACTTGGCAGTAATCCTGTGCTGGCGGCGTTGGTGTCCTTGTGTCCGGTCAGCTCCATGTTCTGTGCGCCTGTGCGTTATATCATCGGTGATATTGGATTTGGAATGTTGGCGTTTTCATGGGTGATTCAGTTGGCGGTTATTTTATTGCTTGCATATGTTTGCGCGAGAATCTACCGCGCCCTCATGATGTACAGGGGAAATCGTATGAAGATTAGCGGATGGATTGCCATGCTTCGGCAGAACAGTGCAAAGGAGGTAGAGAACCGATGAAAGGGCTTGGAAAGATATTTTCGTTTACGTTTATCCAGCATGTGAAGCAAAAGGGTTATCGGAATGTGACGCTCATTGTTGCTGTTCTGTGTCTGTTACTTCCGGCGGGGATTATGCCTGCAATGGAATATTTTAAAGAGGATGAGGCGTATGAGAGCCGGATTGACAAAGTATATGTAATAGAAACCGGCAGTCACGCATACGGGGAGACAGAGTATGGAGTTTTGAACGGCGTGGACCCGGCGCGGTTTACGGATGTTACCTATGAGATGGCTAAGAATGTAGAAGACGCCGCGAAAAAGGCAGAGGAGGACGGATATTCAGCCTTGCTTGTGGTTGACCATCAGGAGAATGGCTATGAGCTAGACGTGTTGCTTCCGGATGAAACGAAGCTGAATAAGAAGGACGTGAATGCGTATGAAACATTTCTTTCGGGCGCTTTTCGCTATATACTGATTCAGAAATCGAATCTTGAGGCCGCGCAGATTGCGGAGATGACCATGCCTATCGAGACGGTAGTGAGAGACAGCAGCGTTTCATCGGACGAGAGTGACGAATACGCGGCTGCGAAGGAGGTTATGGCGACAATACTGCCATATCTGAATATCATGATTCTTTACTTTATGATTCTTGCGTACGGTCAGGGGACGGCGAATGCTGCGATTATGGAAAAGACGTCGAAGCTCATGGATTTGATGCTGGTGTCTGTGAAACCGGGGGCAATGCTGCTGGGCAAGGTGTTTGCGATGACGGCCAGCGGGGTTTTGCAGATTTTTATATGGCTTGGGGGGCTGTTCGGGGGATTTGCCCTGGGTATCCATTTTACGAAAATGGTGAATCCCAATACTGATATGGCGGTCATTCAGTTGGTGGAGTCCTTTGGTGAATTTTCTGGGATGTTTACGGTTTCCGGGGTGATTCTTGCCCTTTTGATGCTGGCGGCAGGGCTGCTGCTTTATTGCTCCCTTGCGGCGATTGGCGGGGCGATTGCGGAGAAGCCGGAGGATTTGTCCAGTACGAATATGCTGTTTGTGCTGGTGCTGCTGGTAAGTTTCTTTGTGACCATGTTTGCAGGAGGTTCCGGTGCGGATGTGCCTTGGGATGCGGTCACCTGGCAGGTATGGGTTCCCTTCACTTCGATTCTGGTGGCGCCTACGAAGATTCTGCTTGGTGTGATGAGTATACCAAAGGCGGTTGCTTCTCTTGGGCTGGTGGTATTGACGGCGACATTGATTACCATGGCCGCGGGAAAGATTTATAAGCTGATGTCTCTTTATAAGGGGAATCCGCCGAGTCCGAAAAAAATGATAGAGATGATGAGAAGTCAGCGGTGAGCATATTTTGCTGCGTTGCCCGTGAGGCGTGCAGCCCGAGGAGTCCATGTGTGGACTCCTCTTTTTTTCCTGAAAAATCTTTAATCCTGCCTTTTCAGATAAAACTGAAATGAACTGTAATCATCCACTTCCCGATTAATCGGAAGCCCTGCATTCATAAGCGCTGAGCCGGAATACAACTCCTTGCCGTCATTGATACTGTACATAGCATCCGGAGCAAGCCCTTTTGCGCGGATATATTCTTGAGGTCCATTACAGGTCAGATTAGTGACAACCACGCTCAGCAGAGATTCCGACTTATCTTTAGAAACATGCTGCCATGCGGTCATATTCCCTGCCTCAAAAGGATTCGTCAGCCGATAGTAATCTCCCTTGATAATCAACGGATAATATTTGCGGAATAGATCGCTCTGCTCCTTGCAGATTGTCTGCTCTTCTTCGGACAGATGGGTTGCATCCAGCTCGTATCCAAATGTCCCGCACATGGCTACCACAGCCTTCGTCTTAATCGGAACGAATTTGCCGCTGTCCGAAATGTGGGCGCCCATCGTGCAGACCGGATACACAAAGGAAGTACCGTAGTGGAGCTTTAACCGGTCAATAGGGTGATTGTTGTCGCTGACCCAGTACTGCGGATAGTAGTGGAGCATTGCCGCGTCATATCGTCCGCCGCCGCCGGAGCATCCCTCGAAGAGGATATCCGGGTGTGTCTTGATAATGTTGTCCATCACCCGGTAAAGTCCTAGAATATACCTATGATAGACTTCCCCCTGCCTTTCGGGCGGCAGCTCGTTAGACCAGATATCCGCCAGGGAACGGTTGATGTCCCATTTAACATAGTAGATATTGGCGTCGTCAAGAATGGCGTTGACCTGTTCAATGAGGTAGTCCTGCACATCCCGCCTGCTCATATCCAGCGCCATCTGGTTACGGCTGCGTACGGCGTGGCGTCCCGGGATCTGCATGGTCCACTCAGGATGCGCCCGGTATAAGTCGCTGTCCTCCGACACCATCTCCGGCTCGAACCAGATGCCGAACTTCATGCCAAGATCATTAATCTGTTCCACAAGTTTATGTAACCCGCACTTAATCTTATCCTGATTCACATACCAGTCTCCAAGACCGCTGTTATCGTCGTCACGTTTGCCGAACCAGCCGTCATCCATGACTAAGAGGTCAACACCCATGTTCTTTGCTGCTCTGGCAATCTCCACCAGCTTTACATCATCGAAATCCATGAATGCCGCTTCCCAGCTGTTGATCAGTACCGGGCGCTGCACTTCTTGTACAAACTTGCTCTTGCAGAGGTTTGTGCGATAGAAATCATGGTAGAGATGGGACAGTCCGGTAAATCCATGCTCGGTAAATGCCATGACAACCTCCGGGCCTTCAAAGACCTCCTGTGGCTTTAATTCATATACAAACTGTTTCGGGTGGATTCCCATCACAAGGCGTAACTGGTCGTACTGGTCAAGTTCAGCTTCCGCAAGGAAATTGCCGCTGTACATCAGGGAGAAACCATAACATTTCCCATAATCTTCTGTGGCATTCTTATCACAGAGAATTACAAAGGGGTTCTGCTGGTGGCTGGAAGAGCCGCGTACACTGCCGATGGTGTGGATGTGGTGGGTCATATGCTGGCGTTCCACCTGTCTCTCCTGACCGTACCGCCCCGGAAGGCTTACTAAGTCGAACTCCTTTCCGTTCAGAAAGTCTACGCAGACGGACATGATTTTCTTCAAATGAATGGAGGTATCGCCGGAATTGATAACTTTTACAGCTCTTGTTATGATGTCTGCCTCTTCAAAAACGCTGTAGAGCAGAACTACCTGCACATTGCTGACGGTATCTGACAGGGTAACCTCCAGTGTATCCACTGTATCCTTATCTGTGGAAAATACGCAGGGGAGAGTCTCCAATTGGTATTTTCCTTTGGTGATTTTATAATCGACGGCTTTTCCGTGGTAAGAATAGCTGCCGTCTCCGTTGACAACTTCAATGCTTGCAGTACGGAAATCCCCCTGCTGCTGCGTGCTGAATTCCTGCGGCTGAGCATCCAGCGAGAAGGTACGCTCATTCCTGGATTCGTAAGGGTTGCCGGAGAAGCCCCGGTCATATTGCATAATCTGGTAGGACATATCCGCATCTTGGATAGACGGTCCGTAATAAAGATGAAGGAGATAATCCAGATTGCCAATCTTCATCTGATAAGACGTATGTCTTGTGTGTAAGGTGATGGTTTTTGATGTTTCGTTATAAATGATTCCCATAAGTCCTACTGTCCTCCTAAATATTTCCTTTTCTTAAAAGTATATCATGATTTCCCGGAAATTGATTTGGCATAATGGTAGAAAAATTCGGGAAATTTTAGTGTAGTTTTTCGATTGATTTTCAATCCGCTTTGGAATCCGACTATACATGAAGGTATATTTATTGGAAATACAGCAAAAACTAATCGGTATTAGAAGACAGGACTATTATGGAGGAAATGAAGAGTGGTGGAAATGCGTTCAATCTGGACTGAAAATATAAGCCTGCCGCAGTTTAAACAGCTAAAAGGCAGTAAGAAAACGGATGTACTGATTATCGGCGGAGGCATGGCGGGGATTCTATGCGCTTATTTTCTTGAAAAGGCGGGGGTGGATTACGTCCTTTTGGAAGGCAAAAGAATCTGCGCGGGAATTACGAAAAATACTACGGCAAAAATTACGTCTCAGCATGGACTCATTTACCGGAAACTGTTAAAAAGCATAGGAGCTGAACGGGCAAGGATGTATCTGGACGCCAATCAGGATGCTGTACACAGATACGCCAGACTTTGCCGAAGGATTGACTGCGATTTTGAAGTCAAATATTCTTACGTCTATTCTCTGAATGACCGGAAAAAATTGGAAGAAGAGGCAGATGCTCTTACTCAGATTGGATTTTCCCCCAGACTTACAGATCAGTGCGAGCTTCCGTTTCAGACTGTGGGCGCTGTAGGATTTGCAGAGCAGGCTCAGTTTCATCCGTTGAAATTTGTAAGCGAAATTGCAAAGGGGCTGAAGATTTATGAAAATACATTTGTAAAGGAGCTCAAAGAACAGGCGGCAGTCACAGAGCATGGAGAAATTACGTTTCAGAAGCTTATCATTGCCACACATTTTCCTATAGACAACAAGCATGGTATGTATCCTTTGAAAATGTACCAGCACAGGTCCTATGTGATTGCCCTTAAGGATGCGCCAAGTCTTAACGGAATGTATATCGACGAGGCGAAGTATGGCATGTCTTTTCGCAGTTACAGAGATTATCTGTTCTTGGGAGGCGGAAGCCACAGAACAGGAGAAAAGGGCGGTAATTGGGAGGAAATCAGAAATTGTGCAAGGCTGTATTATCCTAATCTGGATGAAAAATACTACTGGGCCGCCCAAGACTGTATGACCTTGGACAGTATACCTTATATTGGGCGGTATTCCCGGAATCTGCCGGGATGTTATGTTGCAACGGGATTTAATAAATGGGGGATGACTTCCTCCATGACGGCGGCTTTCATTCTGACGGATTTGATTTTGGAAAAGGAGAACCCTTATGCGCAGGTATTCAATCCGTCGAGAAATATGATAAAACCGCAGTTATTTGTCAATGGGATAACGGCAGCTAAGAACCTGCTGACTTTTTCCGAAAAACGCTGTCCCCATCTTGGATGTGCGCTGAAATGGAATAAGACTGAACATTCATGGGACTGTCCCTGTCATGGCTCGAGGTTTGACGGGTTTGGGAGGCTGTTGGATAATCCGGCAGCCGGAGATTTGAAGAAATAGGAATGGAAGGGGCGGTAAGCCCCTTCCTGACTTGAATGATTACTCGATTTTAACAAAATCCGCCGCGCCATGCTTGCAGAGCGGGCACACGATATCATCTGGCAATTCGTCGCCTTCATAGACATATCCGCAAACCACGCACACATATCCTTTCTTGCCCTCTGTGTCTGGCTTCGGCTTTACATTGCTCTGGTAATAATTGTATGTCATAGTCTCCACATTGGAAATCACGCGGGCTTCTGTAACGGTACAGATAAACATTCCGTGTGTATCCAAATCTACATACTGCTCAACCTTCAAGGACATGAAAGAGTTGATGTATCTTGGAAGGAATACCAGTCCGTTATCAGAACGCAGCGGCGAGCATCCGGCAAACTTGTCCGCAGTCCGTCCGCTCTGGAATCCGAAGTTCTCAAATACCTTAAAGGGCGCGTCTGTCGATAGACAGTTAATATTCATGATACCCGTCTGCTTGATGATATGATGGGAATAATTATCTTTGTTAATGGTTACGGCAATCCGGTTCGGAGTATTGGTAACCTGTGTCACTGTATTGACAATAAGCCCGTTGTCCTTCTTTCCGTCGTTGGAGGTCACAACATAGAGGCCGTAACCAATCATAAAGAGTGCGGTCAGGTCGTTCTTGTCGGCAGTCTCATCATGCTGTGCCAGATAATTCTTGCAGAACTCGTCAGCCAAAGCTTCCAACTGTGCATTGCTCTCTTCATTCAGTGCAGAATGAATGTGAACTGTGGTATCTGCGAATGTGAGCTTCTTACATCCCTCCAGCATCTGCTTCATAGTCTTGGCGGCAAGAGGAGACCAAGAACCATTTTCAATGAGGCCGACAAAACGGTTCTGGAAATTCCGTTCGGTCAGATGCTCGATATATTCACGCATGAAGGGGAAAATGTCTGCGTTATATGTGGTTGTTGCAAGGATTAATTTGCCATAGCGGAATGCGTCGGCTACTGCCGCCGCCATGTCGCAGCGCGCCAGGTCGTGGACGATTACAGCCGGGCAGCCTTTTTGGTGCAGCTTGTCAGCCAGCGCCTCCACAGCCTTTTTTGTGTTGCCGTATACGGAGGTGTAGGCGATGACAATACCGGTTGTCTCTACATTGTAAGAAGACCATGTATTGTAGAGTCCCAGATAATATCCCAGATTCTCCTTGAGGATTGGTCCATGGAGCGGGCAGATTGTCTGGATGTCCAGCGTGGAAGCCTTTTTTAAGAGTCTCTGTACCTGTGGGCCGTATTTGCCTACAATACCGATATAGTACCGGCGCGCCTCATCCGCCCATTCTTCGTTCACATCCAATGCGCCAAACTTGCCGAAGCCATCGGCTGAGAACAGTACCTTCTCAAAGCTGTCATAAGTGACGATGACTTCCGGCCAGTGTACCATAGGCGCGGTTACGAAGGTAAGTTCGTGTCTGCCGAGAGAAAGAGTGTCGCCTTCTGCCACAACTAACTGTCTGTCTGCAAAATCTGTGCCGAAGAATTGCTTCATCATGACAAATGCCTTGGCTGACGATACGATTGTTGTGTCCTTATATACGTTCATAAAATTCGCAATATTAGCGGAATGGTCAGGCTCCATATGCTGTATAATCAGATAATCCGGTTTGCGTAAGCCTGTGGCGGCTTCAATGTTGTCCAGCCATTCGTGGGTAAAACGTGCGTCTACAGTATCCATTACGGCTATTTTTTCATCCATGATTACGTAGGAATTGTAGGACATGCCATTCTTTACTGTGTATTGGCCTTCGAACAGGTCGATGGCGTGGTCGTTGACGCCGACGTATTTGATATCGTTTGAAATATCCATTGGTAATCACTCCTATTCTGTTTGATTTTGTACATTATAGCATAGTGGGAGATAAAAATATATGGGATTGATAAAAAATTATCTTGATTTTATATTTTTGATAGTTGGGACGTATCTCAACGCCAATTTCCTTTTATGGAGAACAGGCTCAGAAGTTTTCTGAGGCTGAGAGACTTGATTTTGAAGGGGACGAAGGTTATTATTATCTTATCGACGAATGCTTCTTTCTGTGTTATGATAATGAATGTATTATTATCACACAGAAAGAGGCATTTTTATGGACATTTCATCAGAAAAAAAACATATATGTATAGGCATGCTTGCTCACGTTGACGCAGGCAAGACCACACTGTCTGAGAGCCTTCTTTACTTAAGCGGCAAAATACGAGAACTGGGACGTGTGGACCATAAAAATGCATATCTGGATACCTATGAGTTAGAGCGCAGCCGCGGCATCACAATTTTCTCCAAACAAGCAGTATTCACCCTTGGAGAAAAGGAGGTGACGCTTTTGGACACTCCCGGTCATGTGGATTTTTCCACAGAAATGGAGCGTACGCTGCAAGTATTGGATTATGCAATCCTCGTAATCAACGGAATGGACGGTGTGCAGGGACATACCCGAACGCTTTGGAGTCTTCTTGGGAGGTACGGCATTCCTGTTTTTCTGTTTATCAATAAAATGGACCAGGAGGGAATCGACCGGCAAAAGCTTCTGGAAGAGCTTAAAACCCATCTGGACGGGGCATGCACAGCCTTTGACGAGGAAGAGGAAATTCTCCATGAAGAGCTGGCAATGTGTGATGACGCCGCACTTGAAGAATATCTGGAGAAAGGCGCTCTGTGCGGCGAAACCATTATACGCCTGATTGCAGACAGAAAAGTATATCCCTGTTATTTTGGATCTGCATTGAGGCTTTTTGGCGTTCAGGAATTTATGGATGGGATGAAACGTTATATGTATGCGGATGAAGTGATTCCGGGGGAAGAGATAGACGAAACAGAACAGAAAACCGGGCAGAGCTTTGGAGCCAAGGTGTTCAAGGTGTCCCGGGACCCCCGAGGCGCGCGGCTCACCTATCTGAAGGTCACCGGCGGGTCCCTCAAGGTCAAAACGCCTTTGACAAACCGTCGGCCCGGCGTGGCGGAGGAACAGGTCTG
>CATLIP010000024.1 GCA_949957035.1 uncultured Lachnospiraceae bacterium | reverse complement strand
ATTTCGGCGCTTTTAGAGGTGTTAGACAGCGAGCAGAACCGTAAGTTCAGAGACCATTATCTGGAGGTTCCCATCGACTTGTCGGAGGTGTTGTTCGTCACTACAGCCAATACCCTGCAGCCAATACCAAGGCCCCTTTTAGACCGTATGGAGGTAATTGAGGTCACCAGCTATACGGAGAATGAAAAGATGCATATTGCGACGGAGCATCTGATTCCGAAGCAGCTTAACAAGCATGGTTTGACTTCGGAACAGCTCAGTATCAGCAAGAAAGCGCTGTGGAAGATGGCGCGCAATTATACCAAGGAAGCGGGTGTGCGCCAGCTGGAGCGCAAGATTGGGGACATCTGCCGGAAGGCGGCCCGGGAGATTCTGGAAATGCAAAGGGAATCCGTACGTGTGACGGAGCGCAACCTTTCTCACTATCTGGGGAAGGAACTATATATTTATCAGATGGCAAATGAATCGGACGAGGTGGGGATTGTCCGGGGACTGGCATGGACCAGCGTAGGCGGAGATACCCTTCAGATTGAAGTAAATATTATGCCGGGAGAGGGAGAAGTGCTGCTGACGGGCCAGATGGGGGATGTGATGAAGGAATCCGCAAGGACAGGAATCAGTTATATCCGTTCCGTCAGCAAGGAGCACAAGATTGACGAGAATTTCTTTAAAGAGCATGACATACACATCCATATACCGGAGGGCGCGGTCCCCAAAGACGGGCCGTCTGCCGGAATCACTATGGCGACGGCGATGATGTCGGCAATTACAGGAAAGAAGGCGCGTTCAGACGTTGCCATGACGGGTGAGATTACTCTGAGGGGAAGGGTGCTTCCAATCGGAGGCCTGAAAGAAAAGCTGTTGGCAGCAAAGAACGCAGGTATTAAGATGGTCATTATTCCGAAGGAAAATGTATCTGATGTGGAGGAATTGTCCCACGAGATTACCAGAGGGCTCAAGATTGTGCCGGTATCCCGCATGGACGAAGTACTGAAGCTTGCGCTGTCCGGCCGGGGAAAGGCCGTCAAACCGAAGAAGTAACGAGGGTAAGACATGATAATAAAAAATGTAGATTTGGAAACAGTATGCGGGATTACAAGCAGACTGCCGGAGAACGAGCTGCCGGAAATTGCGTTTGCAGGTAAATCCAACGTAGGTAAATCGTCGCTGATTAATACGCTGATGAACCGAAAGTCCTACGCCCGCATTTCTGCAACGCCGGGGAAGACTCAGACGATTAATTTTTACAATATCAATCAGGAATTTTATCTGGTGGATCTTCCCGGTTACGGGTATGCCAAGGTCTCTCAGCAGGAAAAACAGAAATGGGGACAGATGGTGGAGCGTTATCTCCATGGCTCGAAACAGCTTAGGCAAGTGTTTCTGCTGATTGATATCAGGCATGACCCGTCGGCAAATGACAAGCTGATGTATGACTGGATTGCTGCACAGGGATATGCTCCAATCATCATTGCCACCAAATTGGATAAGATTAAGAGAAGCCAGAAGGATAAACAGGTCAAGGCAATCCGGCAAGGTCTGGGGCTTCCTAGCGGGACAGCTGTGATTCCTTTTTCTTCCGTTACGAAGCAGGGAAGGGAAGAAATCTGGGAGCTGGCGGAGAAGGAATATTTGTTATAGAAGCAAGAATATTTGAGGTCAGGGGGATATTTCGCTAAAAAGAGGTGAATAATACGTGGAGATGAATTTCAAAGAACAGATGCAGGATGAACGTCCCTACTGGAAAGTGGCCGTAAGCCTTGGTTTCAGCCTGATTGGGACAGGTTTATGCCTATATTTGGGATATAAACTGCTGGGGTTCTTTATGCCTTTTGTGGTTGGATGGGTGATTGCATCAATCGCAAGTCCTGTGGTAAACTGGCTGGAAAAGCGGATGAAGCTGATTAAGAAATGGGGCTCAGCGCTGATTATTATCGGTGTTCTGGGAATGGTAGGCTTGTTGATTTATCTGCTTGCAAGTACGATTTCCCGGGAGGTTGTGAGCCTGATACAGAATATGCCGGATATGTACCAGGATTTAGAAGCAGGGATGGAAACCATTGGGGAGAGCCTGAATGGAATCTTTCGGCTTCTTCCTGTGGGCGTGCAGGAGGGCTGGCATACCATGATGGATAACTTCGAGCAGACCATGGGGGACATTATCGGAAAACTCAGCGAGCCTACAGTGTCAGCAGCGGGAAGATTTGCAAAAGGAATCCCTTCCGCTCTGATTGCAACGATAGTGACGTTCATCTCAGCGTACTTTTTCATTGCAGAGCGGGAAGACGTGATTCTCTGGGCCAAGCGTATTGCCCCCAATGCTTTAGTGAGCCGAATGACCATGGTGATGGATAATCTGAAATACGCTGTGGGAGGATATTTCAAGGCGCAGCTCAAGATTATGGCGGTGGTCTATATACTGCTGCTGGCCGGCTTTTTGATACTCAGGATTCATTTTGCGTTCCTTTTGGCATTTTTGATTGCGTTCCTTGATTTTCTGCCGTTCTTTGGGACCGGGACGGCGCTGCTTCCCTGGTCGGTCTATAAGTTTATGATGGGCGATTACAAATTAGTGATTGGGCTGCTCATTTTATATGGTGTTACGCAGCTGGTCCGCCAGTTGATTCAGCCTAAGTTAGTGGGGGACAGCATGGGATTAAAACCCTTGGTCACCTTGGTATTACTGTATGCCGGGTATAAGGCCGGCGGAGTGTTTGCAATGATATTCGCGGTGCCTGTGGGCTTGATTGTGATAAACCTGTATAAGGCGGGAGCTTTTGATTATATCCTGGATGATGGGAAGATACTGGTAGAAGGTGTATTGAGCCTGCGGAATTGAGAAATATCTGGAGAGGGATAAAAGTTATGGAGCAGATTATAAAAGAGTTTAAAGAAGACCTTGCGCAGTTTCGTGAAATGACGGATAAATTCTACGCAAAAGAGGTCAGCGTAAAGGAATACAAAGGATTTTCCGGCGGTTTCGGAAGCTATGCACAAAAAGGCGGCGAGGCGAGCATGTTAAGGCTGCGTCTGCCGGGCGGCCGGCTTGATAAGGAGAAGCTAAAGTTTATGGTTGATTCCATCGAAGAATATGGAATCAGGAAGGTACATTTTACAACCTGCCAGACGGTACAGTTTCATGACCTTAGCGCAAGGACAGTGTGCGAGATTATGGAGAAAGCCTTTGACGTGGGAATCATTACCAGAGGCGGAGGGGGAGATTTTCCGAGAAATGTGATGGTATCCCCCTTATCCGGTGTGGAAGCGGGAGAATATTTTGACGTGATGCCTTACGCGCTGGCGGTTTCGGACTATCTGCTTGGAATCATTAAGACGGTGAAGATGCCAAGAAAGCTTAAGGTATGCTTCTCCAACTCTCCGGCAAATGAGCCCCATGCAACCTTCCGGGATTTAGGGTTTGCGGCTAGACCCGAGGGAACCTTTGACGTGTACAGCGCCGGCGGTTTGGGGAATCAGCCGCGTATGGGAGTCAAGGTTGCCGAACAAGTTTCACCCTCGGAGGTGCTGTACTATGTGAAAGCCATGGTAGACACCTTTGCTGCCCATGGAAATTATGAGAGCCGGGCAAAGGCCAGGACCAGATATATGCAGGAGACTCTTGGCATAGAAGGGTATCGGCAGGCATATCTTGAGAAACTTGAATCTGCAAAGGCAGGAGGAGATTTGAATATCCTCGTTTCACCCTGCGAGGTTAGGAAAGCCGGAAACGGTGATGATGAGGACGGCAAGCTAAGGCGGCAGACAAGAGTGATTCCGCAGAAGCAGGAGGGGCTCTATGCGGTGGCGTATCATCCAATCGGAGGAGTGCCGCAGGCGTCAAAGTTTGCAGAGATTTACGATACGGTGAAAGATATGGAAGAGGTGGAGCTTCGCCTAGGCCCCGATGAGACGGTTTATGTGATTAATCTGAACGGCGAAGAGGCCAAGAGAGTGCTTGAACTTACCTCGGACGGAGCCAGGAATCTTTTTGAAACTTCTGTCGCCTGTATCGGCGCGTCTGTCTGTCAGGTGGGCTTACGGGATTCCCAAGAAGCCCTTGCACAGATTATTGAGGAAGTCAGGAAGTATGATTTCGCAGACGGTGTTCTGCCAAGAATACACATCTCCGGCTGTACGTCCTCCTGCGGCACGCACCAGATTGGTAAGCTTGGTTTCCATGGTGGAGTGAAACGTGTGAATAATGTGGTGGAGCCGGCATTTACCTTTCATGTTAATGGTTCAGACAGGGAAGGTGAGGAGCGGTTTGGGGAGCAGTGGGGAATGATGCTTCAAAAAGACCTTCCTGCATTTTTTGTGGAGCTTGGTCAGGCAGTCCAAGAGGAGAATCGGACGTTTGACGCATGGTTTGCAGAAGATGCCGAGAAACTGCAAAAGATTGCGCAGAAGTATTTTTATTGATACGAAGGGATTGCTGCAAAATGTAGTGCGGCAATCCCTTTTCATCATATAGACTTTATTTTCTTATAATTTCTCACCTGTCAGCATCTCATATCCCTGCAGGTACTTCTGAATGGTCTTCTCAACGATGTCTTCCGGAAGAGTCCAGTCATTGTCCGGATTCGCTTTCAGCCAGTCGCGCGCAAACTGTTTGTCAAAGGAGGGCTGGCTGTGTCCCGGCTCATATCCGTCGGCAGGCCAGAAGCGGGAGCTGTCCGGGGTCAGCATCTCATCACCGATGACAAGCTGCCCCTTCTCATCCAGGCCGAATTCAAACTTAGTGTCTGCGATGATGATGCCTCGGGTAAGAGCGTAATCAGCACATTTCTTATAGAGAGCCAGGGTGCAGTCCCGAAGCCTTGCAGCATATTCTTCGCCTTTTCCCGGGAAATATTTTTCCAGATGGGCAATACTCTGTTCATAGGAAATATTCTCGTCATGGTCTCCAATCTCAGCCTTGGTGGATGGGGTATAGATTGGCTCCGGAAGCTTGTCAGATTCCTTTAAGCCCTCCGGCAGACGGATTTTGCAGACAGTTCCGTCCTTCTGATAGCTCGCCCAGCCGCTTCCTGTGATATAGCCGCGGACAATACACTCGATAGGGAGCATTTCTAACTTCTTACACATCATACTGTTCCCGTCAAACTGAGGAGTCTGGAAAAACTCCGGCATATCCTTTACGTCGGTAGAAAGCATATGATTGGGCAGAATGTCTTTGGTCATGTCAAACCAGAAGCGGGACATCTGGGTCAGAACGGTTCCTTTTTTGGTCACATCATTTTTCAGAATCACATCAAAACAACTGATACGGTCTGTGGCGACCATAATCAGGCTGTCGCCGTTGTCGTAGATTTCGCGTACTTTTCCTTCTTTGATTGGTTTCATGTAGTCTACCTCTCTTTGTCATAGTGTTATTATAAGATTTTGCTATAGTATATAGATAAACAGATTTTTGCTCAAAAATCAATATCTTTTCATGAATTTGTCTCTTTGTTTCAAGGTTTATTACTGCAGCGGAAAATGAAGCTCAACCTGAAACCGCTCCTGTTCCTGTTGTACTGAAAGCCTTCCCTCCAACATCTGTACCATCCGGTCTACATTTTTTAAGCCGATGTTATTGCTGTCTATGTGAGAAGCCTCACCCTTAGAGACATTCGAGACAGAGACGCTAAATTGCATATCCTGAATCTGTCCGGATACCATGACCGTGTGTTTTTTATCTCCATACTTGATAATATTGGAGAACAGGTTATTAAAAATTCGCTTCAGCATCGTCTTGTCGCTTTGCAGCACACCGGTAGCTTCTGGAAGCTTAAGCGTTGTCTTGAATCCTGCAAGCCGGATGAAATCACAGTTTTCCGTCAGACATTGTACAATAAAATCTGTGGAAAGCCAGGCAGTCTTGGGAGTCTCATTTTCCTCTGCTACCAGCGCATACTCAAACATCCGGTCCGTAAGCTCCTTGATATCCTCTGCCTTTTTCAGACATCGGTCTAAGTATTCCTCCTGTGTCTTAGGATTGCGTTTCAGCTTAAGAACCTCCAGATATCCGTTTAAGATGGTGAGGGGGGTCCGAAGGTCGTGAGAAAGCGCTGTAATCAGGTCTTGGTTGGCCTTGTGGCTTTCTTGCTGCTTTTGAATGTTTTCAGACAGAGACTCCCGAAGATGGTTAAGCTCACCGGCAAGAATCCCAATCTCGTTCCCTCCAAAATCGGGGATATGGTGAGTCAAATCCCCTGCGGACATGGTGAGAATCTCATCTTTGAGCGCCAATATCTGCCGCATCTTGCGATTCAGGAAGAAAAGGACAATTACAAGGAACAGCGCAATTGCCAGAAAAAGACAGACAAATAGAAACGGATATATGAACAGAGTCCGTTCATAGTTGTAAATCATGATATCTGCCGTCCCATTGGCAAATTCTAAGGGGAACTCCTGCACAAATTCACCGTCGCCGCCTGTAAGCCTGTAACCGATATTGAAGAAAAAAACAAAACTGTCGTCTTCCATGGCAGACGCAAATCTTCCGGCGCGGAACAATCCGTCATCGTGGCCGTAGACATAGATGCCGGTGTATTCGTTGGCAGCGTCAAAGAACGGCTTAAGGGCCTTTACTGCCTCTGCGTCGTCTCCTGATTCCGGTATGTTGTATTTGAGGGCTTCCTTAGCCAGCATGTCCTGAAACTCTTTATCATATATCTGCGTGTGAAAGAGTTTCAGGTCTTCTGCGGTCTCACAGATGCTCCATTTGTTCAGCCAAAGCAATTCAAATAGGGCGAAGGCAAGGATGAAAGCACACAGGATTACGATTGCCGACTGCGTGCGGATTTTCAAATTCCTGAATCGTCTAATCACAGCGATACCCCTTTCCCCAGACCGTCTTAATCAGCGCCGGATTCTTCGGGTCTTTCTCAATTTTGAGCCGTAGATTGCGGATGTGGACCATGACCGTATTGTTAGCTCCATAATAGTAAGGCTCGTTCCATACGGACTCGTAGAGATGCTGTGCGGAAAAAATCTGGCGGGGATGTTTCACCAGAAGAAGGAGCATGGCATATTCTGTGTCCGTCAGCACAAGAGGAGTACCGTCAGAGGTCACCTCCTCCAGCGCCTCGTTAATCTTAAGATGATGGAAGATTAGCTCCCTATCCGGCTGTTGGGGGGAAGGAGAAGATTCCTTACCCCGATAGACCTGATAGCGGCGAATCAGCGCCTTGGCGCGGCTGATGAGTTCATTGTAGGAGAAGGGCTTGGCAAGATAATCATCCCCTCCGCTGGAAAAGCCAAGAGTTTTATCACTGTCTTTGGTGCGGGCGCTTAAGAACAGAATGGGTGCATTGCTGTTCTTGCGGATTTCTATGCAGGTCTGGTATCCGTTGAGTCCGGGCATCATGATATCAAGGATAATCAGGTCGAAATTAAGCTTCGCCGTAAGGTCTAAGGCGCGCGCTCCGTCGCCTGCCTCCCGGATGTCAAAGCCTTCTCCTTCCAGCAGAATGTGTATAATCTCCCGAATCTCCGGGTTGTCGTCTACGATTAGGATGCGTGATGTTTCCATGTTTTTGAACTCCTTTTTTGAGGTAAATGCTTTTATATCAGTATAACAGCTTTTGGGAAATCCTTAGAAGTTCTTAAGAATTTTTAAGATTTATTTTTGGCGTTTCTTAAGAGACGGTGTGTAAAGTATGTGCATGAAGGGAAAAATATAGAACTAATAGCCGGTGATTAGTTGTACTAGAACCAGGAGGTATATAAGATGAGCAGAATAAGTGTTGTAATTCCATGCTTTAACGAAGAGGAGGCTCTTCCGGTGTATTATGGCGCAATGTGCAGGGTAATGGAAGAGATGTCAGAGGAAGAATTTGAACTGATTTTCGTGGACGACGGCTCTTCGGATAGGACACTTTCCATATTGAAAAAAATGAACGAGGCGGACGGACGCTGCCGGTATCTGTCATTTTCCAGAAATTTCGGGAAAGAGGCGGCAATCTATGCAGGACTTCAGAATGCGGGCGGCGACTATGTGGCCACAATGGATGTGGACATGCAGGATCCGCCGGGGCTTTTACCGGAGATGTACCGGATTCTTAAGGAGGAGGACTACGACAGTGTGGCCACAAGACGCTCCACGAGAGCAGGGGAGCCGAAGATACGTTCCTTTTTGTCAGAGACCTTCTATAAAGTTATCAACCGTATCTCCAAGACAGAGATTGTAAACGGCGCCAGAGATTACCGTCTGATGAAGAGGAAGATGGTGGATGCGGTGCTTGGGATGAGCGAGTATAACCGTTTTTCCAAAGGAATCTTTGAGTGGGTGGGATTTCGTACCAAATGGTTAGAGTTTCAGAATGTAGGACGCTGCGCCGGACAGACGAAATGGTCGGTACGAAAGCTATTTACTTATTCTCTTGAAGGAATCACAGGCTTCTCGGTTGCTCCCTTGTCGCTGGCATCGGTAGCAGGGGTGATTTTCTGTGCAGTATCCTTTCTTATGATTCTGGTAATCATTGTACGCACATTAATCTGGGGAGACCCGGTGTCGGGATGGCCTTCACTGGTATGCATTATTTTTATGGTGAGCGGAATCCAGCTTTTTTGTACCGGAATCGTAGGGGAATATCTCTCCAAAACATATCTGGAAACCAAGCATAGACCAATCTTTATCTTAAAAGATTCCAGTGACGAGAAAGAAGGTGACAGGCATGAGGCGGCTTCCCTTTAAGATGTATGGAAGAAGTGTACAGAGATGGCAGAGGATTTTACTGCCAAAGGACGTGGAAAATGTACAGGGCAGCAGGAAGATTGATGTTGGAAGTAAGTATGCAGACGCCTGCCAAAAGACCATGGTATACCTTTTTTTGGCAAGTGTGGTCATGGGTTTCTGCTATCTGTTCTGCCTGCGCTATGGAGTGTTTGGCTCTAAGATAGATTGGATAAGCCAACACAGCGTGCTGCCGGAATATTTTAGACAGCAGTTCTACGATACGGGGAAATTAATCCCGGAATTTGCGGCAAACATCGGAGGCGGGCAGAATATCTATAATCTTTCCTACTATGGACTCTACAATCCGGCGCTGCTGCCGTCATACCTGCTCCCATTTGTGAAAATGTCGGATTATATGATAACAGTTCAACTGCTCGGTCTAACGGCTTCGACCCTGCTGATGTATGGATGGCTTAAAAAAAGAGGCTTTTCTGAGAAAATCTGTGTCGGCATGGCAATATTGTTTCTATTGTCAGGTCCGATGATTTTTCATTCTTATAATCAGATTATGTTTGTAAATTATATGCCCTTTCTTCTGATGGGATTAAGAGGGGTTGACCGGTACTTTGAAAGGCAGCGCGGTATCTTGTTGACGGCGGGAATATTTCTTATGATTATGACCAGCTTCTATTTCAGTATAGGCGGAATGTTGGCGTTAGCGCTGTATGGAATACACCGCTATTTGATGATTTGTGATGAGGAAAGAGTGAACATAAGGGCCAAGGCCTTTTTTATGGAAGGATTAAAGTTTTCCTTTTGTTTTGTGACGGCAGTGATGATGAGCGGGATTTTGTTAGCGCCCACAGCGTTAGCGCTCTCAGGACGAAAAGGCGGAGAGTCTTTCGGCGCAGCCGTCTCATTTTTAGAACTGATAATTCCGAAAGTATCAATGACGAGGATCTGCTATTCCCCCTACGGGATTGGTATGACAACCTTAGGAGTGACGGCTTTGATTGCCATGGCGCTTGGGGCCAAGCGGTATGAGAGGGTGTTGGCGTTAAGCTGCATAACCATTCTGACGGTTCCTTTGTACCCATATCTGTTAAATGGCGGATTATACGTGCGGGACAAGGTGATGATTCCGTTTCTGCCGCTCTTATGTTATATTTTGGCATATTATCTTGAGGAAATGGAGCACATGAAGTCAGAGAAGATTGAAAACCGAAGGAATCATATAAGAAGGAGCTTTATGCAGTTCCTTCCGTACGTACTGACCATTGGGATAATCTGTTTCAGCCGGCGGCAGAAAGATATAGAAAAATATTGGAAACTGTTGTTGTTAGACAGCATCTTGATGAGCGTCTGCTTTTTCATATTTAACCGTCGGCAGCGGAAGTCTATGATATTGTTAGCGCCTGCGGTCTTGATGCTGGTTGTGTTTGATTTCGAATGTCACACACAGGCGGATAGAATGTTGAATCAGGGATTCTATGAAGACATGACCGATACAAGGCTTGGAGAAGTGATTCGAAAAGCTGCAAAAGAAGAGAATGGGTTTTATCGGACGGAGCAGTTAGGAAATGACGATGAAAATGCGGCGAATCTGAACCGGATCTGGAATATGGGGCAATATTCATCTTCCATCTATTCGTCCTCCTATCATGGCAGATACAGGGAGTTTCGGGAGAAAATATTTCAGTTAGAGGAGCCTTTCCGCAACTGCCTGATGCAGTCCGCAGCGCGCAACCCTGTGTATCAGAGATTCATGGGTGTGAAGTATCTGGTATCGAAGAAGGACATTCCGGGATATGAGGTTATAGAGGCGGGGGAAAATGACACCCAATGGAAAATATATGAAAACCCTCATGTATCACCGATTGCATATGGAACGGACAATGTGATTTCAGCGGAAGAGTATCAGAAATTGGAATTTCCATACAATCAGTTAGTACTGCTTCAACATGCTGTGGTAAGCGAGGAGGTAAGATTAGCTTCTGTCAAGACTGAAAACTATGAAGTTAATCTTGAGAAAGAATTGGCTAAGCAGGCAGCCCCGGTGAGCTTAAGTTTACCGGAAAGCATAGATTCGGATACAAATACCACATTTCAAATGAAACTGCCTGCCGCCAAACTGAAAAATGAAGGAGAGAAGGTTTTATTCCTCCGTTTTCGGATTGAGAATGAGAAACCGTCAAAAGATGTAGCTGTCTGGGTGGAAGGAATCCGGAATAAACTGACTGCCAGAAGCCATTTCTATTATAACGGCAATACTGAGTTTACCTATGGGGTTCCCCTTTTGGAGGGACAGGAATCTGTGGAAATGATATTTGGTAAGGGAAAGTATGAGATTTTGGATGCAGAGGCGTTCATAGGAATTTTGCCTGAGAGGGAAGATACGCTGTATCAGTCGGTATTTCAGGTAAATCGGGAAAAGACAAAGGGAAATCGGATAGAAGGGATCATCGATGCAGAAAGAGCAGGTTATTTTATTACAACCATACCGTATGATGAGAATTTTGACATTTTTGTAGATGGGGAAAAGGTAACGGGGAAAGAGGTAAATATGGCGTTTCTCGGATTCCAGACAGGAGCCGGGAAACATGAGGTAAGGATGGTTTATCATGCGCCCGGCGTGAAGGCGGGAAAATTCATGACAATAGTGGGAATTGTATTGTTTCTTGGCATGGGATGTTATGGGAAGGGACAGTCTAGGGATAAAACCCCCTCCACTCCTCTGGTTTAAGATTCAAGTATTGAACCATAGCCCGGATAAGATTATAATAGTGATATATTGATTATTTTTTGAAGGCGGGAACAGGGTTATGGTTGAAAAGAAGCGAATTTTAATTGCAGACGACGAGCCGGGGATTGTCCAATTGCTGAAGGATTATTTTGAAATTCTGGATTATCAGGTAATAGAGGCAAAAAATGGCCTGGAAGTATTAGGCCAGCTGAATAAGCGGCCGGACCTTATACTTCTGGATGTGAATATGCCCATGCTGGACGGCTTCGAGGTATGCGAGCGGATTCGCTGTCATGTCTCCTGTCCAATCCTGTTTTTGACTGCGAAGATTGAAGAGGCAGACAGGATTCGTGGATTGATGATAGGCGGGGATGATTATATCTTGAAGCCATTTAGCATTGACGAATTAGGGGCGAGGGTAGAAGCGCACCTTAGGCGGGAGGAGCGGAAAAAGTCGGATGGAGCCGTAAAGATATTTGGACGGCTGGCGGTACATTATGACGATCGGTGCGTATATTACGAAGAACGGCCCCTTAGTCTGACAAAGACGGAATACGGACTGGTGGAAACATTGTCGTTAAATGCAGGGCAGGTGTTTAGTAAAGAACAACTCTATGAAAAGGTACGGGGATTTGACGGGAGCGCTGACAGCGGCATCGTCATGGAGCATATCCGAAGAGTGCGCAGCAAGATAGGAAAATATACGGACCATGTATATATAGAGACGGTGTGGGGAGTGGGCTACCGATGGATTGGCTAGAGGAAAAGATAGAAAAAACAGCAAACTATATCCGGAACCTGTCCTTTCGAAAGGCGATGATTGCATATATCCTGGTGCTGGGGATAATCGTGTTCCTTCTGTCCTACCTGACCATGGTTCTGTGCTGGCAGTGGGAAATCGTTGAGTGGAGCAAGCATGA
The DNA here is from genome assembly GCA_949957035.1 of uncultured Lachnospiraceae bacterium. Next base: position 2,048 of record CATLIP010000024.1, on the reverse strand, counting down.
GAGAGAAGATTTCGTAGAGGTTATTTACAAGAAAGGACCATTGTGGGGGAACGGTTATACATTTGAGGCAGGGACGGACAATAAAAAGCTTCTGCTTCTGGATTTTGTGCGGGTATGGTGTCCATATTTTTATGCATTTGCAGGAATGATTGTGACCATATTTATTTTCTATCGAAAACGTCTGGCGCTGCCTCTTGGGATTCTGGAGGACAGTGTAGAGCGGATTCGGGAAAATAATCTTGACTTCCATGTGCATTACGACAGTGCGGATGAATTGGGAAGGCTCTGCAGTTCTGTGGAGGATATGCGGATGGAGCTGGTACGGGGGAAGGAAGAGATGTGGCTTACGGTGGAGCGGCAGAAGGAATTGAACGCCGCCTTTGCCCATGACCTGCGTACTCCGCTTACGGTGCTTAAGGGTTATACGGATTTCCTTGCGCGGTATATTCCGGAGGGGAAAGTCAGTGAGGAGAAGATGGCGGATACACTGGCGTTGATGTCAGAGCATTTGAAGAGGCTTGAGGATTACAGCCGTACTATGAAAGGGATACGCAGTATTGATGAGGTTCCTTTTTCGCCGCAGGAGATTCGGATTGGGAGTCTGGAAAAGAAGATTCGGGAAGTGGTCTTTGCCCTTGGGCAGGTTGGGGATGTAAGGATATTCTATCGTGGATGCACCTTAAAAGACGGTTACGAAAATGATGCAGCCGATGGCAGGTTTGGACAGGAGATTATCCCAAAAGACGAGATTCGGTTACAGGCGGATGAAAATATTATCATGGAAGTTCTGGAGAATCTGCTCTCAAATGCAATCCGGTATGCAGGGACACAGATTGAAATAACGTTGGAATATGATGGGCAGAAGAAGGAAATTCTGCTGGCAGTGCGGGATGATGGAAAAGGTTTTTCAGAGGAACAATTGGTGAAAGCGCTGAAACCATATCATAAGGAATGGGAGGGCGAGGAAATAGATGACCATTTTGGAATAGGACTGCATATATGCAGAGAGCTCTGTAAGAAACATGGCGGGACGCTGGATGTTGCCAATAGTATTTGTGGAGGGGCAGTGGTGACGGCGTCATTTTTAGTGTCTGTTTTTGGAGAAAATTCAATTTATTCTTAAAGATTCTTAATTATTTGTAGAGAAAATATAGGGATTTACGCTTTATCATAAACCTAAGATAACAAAGAGCAATTTTGAAAGGAAGATGCGTATGTCCACTACAATTAAAATCAGGAATCTGAATCAATATTATGGAAAGAAGCAGGCGTTAACGGATATTAACCTCACTATCCAAACCGGTATGTTTGGACTTTTGGGAAGAAACGGCGCCGGAAAGACCACTCTTATGAAGGTAATCGCCACGCTTTTGCCCCGGTCAGAGGGGGAGGTGTCCGTATGCGGAAGAAGCACCCAGCGCCCGCGGGAAGTAAGGAAAATCGTAGGGTATCTCCCCCAGGATTTCTCCATGTATCCCAATATGACCGTGTACGAGGCCATGGATTATCTGGGCCTGCTCTCGGGACTTGGCAAGTCAGATCGAAGAGAACGAATCCCAAAGCTTCTTGAGAGGGTGAATCTCCAAAATGACAGGAGGAAGAAGGTCAAGGCTTTGTCCGGAGGGATGAGGCGCAGGCTTGGCATTGCACAGGCAATTCTTCACAATCCCAAGGTGCTGATTGTGGATGAACCTACGGCGGGATTAGACCCGGAGGAGCGTGTGCGTTTCCGGAACCTGTTATGTGAGATCGCAGAAAATCGAATCGTAATTTTATCCACCCACATTGTAGGGGATATTGAGGCAACCTGCGAAGATATCGCAGTTCTGGATGAGGGAAAACTTATCTACCAGGGAACGGCAGCGGATCTGATTGCCATGACGGAAGGGAAGGTCTACTCTGCGGAAATCAGCAAGAGGGAATTAGAGCTTCTGAAAAAAGAATATATTGTAACCAGCATGCTTACTCTTGGAAATAATGTAATGGCACGTTTTCTTGCAGAAGAGAAACCATTTGCGTCGGCAAAACTCTGTGAGGCCGGGGTGGAA
>CATLIP010000023.1 GCA_949957035.1 uncultured Lachnospiraceae bacterium | reverse complement strand
ACTCCATCCTAAAGCAGGAGGGATTCATACAGCTAGACCGGAGAAGAGGCGCAGTCATAGCAATCGACATGGACAAGGCAAGAGCGCTGCTGGAGATGAAAGAACAGCTTCGCGTACTGCTGGCAAGAGGAAGGTGCAAGAATATTTCCAAAGAAGAAGTGCATGCCCTCGTAGACGAAATCTATGAGGAATATGGTAAGGTATAACAGAACAAGGAAAGGAAAGGACATTCATGAATTATACGGAACAGGCGAACAAGGTATTGAAGATAGCGAGGGATACGGCAAGGAAGCTCAACCACCCCTACGTGGGGACGGAGCACCTGCTCTTAGGGCTTCGGGAAGTCTATACCGGCGTTGCAGGCCAGGTGCTTGGCATGAACGGGGTAGACGAAGAGAGCATCCGAAAAGTCGTGGACGAACTGGTATGCCCGGTAGGAGAGACGGCTGTGGCGCACCACCCGGAGACGAGCCCCAGGCTTACGTACATTCTGGAAGAAAGCAAGGCAGAGGCAGCTCATTTCCGGTCAGACAAGATAGGGACAGAGCATATGCTCCTTGCCCTTCTCAGGGATCCCGACTGTGTGGCGACCCGGATACTGCTGACTCTGAATATCAATATGCAGAAAATCTATCAGGACATCTTCTCTGTCCTCGGGGGTGATCCCAAGGAATATCAGGAGGAGATGCTTGCGGGCGGCGGCAGGAAACGGGAAGGGATGTTAGAGCAGTTCGGCACCGACCTGACCGCACAGGCAGAAGAAGGGCGGCTTGACCCGGTCATCGGAAGGGAGTCGGAAATCAACCGCTTGATTCAAGTGCTGAGCAGAAGAACCAAGAATAACCCTTGCCTTGTGGGGGAGCCGGGAGTCGGGAAGACGGCTGTGATTGAAGGGCTTGCGTCCCGGATTGCCGCCGGGAACGTGCCGGAAGGGATGAAGGATAAGCGCATCCTGACCATGGACTTAGCCGGGATGATTGCCGGTTCCAAATACCGGGGGGAATTTGAAGAGCGGATGAAGCGTCTGCTGCAGGAAGTGAAGTCCGCCGGGAACGTTATTCTGTTTCTGGACGAGGTGCATACCATCATCGGCGCGGGAGGCGCAGAAGGGGCGATTAACGCATCCAATATCATGAAACCATCCCTTGCCAGAGGTGAAGTACAGCTAATCGGCGCTACGACCATCACAGAATACCGAAAATATCTGGAAAAAGACGCGGCGTTGGAACGCAGGTTCCAGCCGGTCACTGTGGAAGAACCTACCGAAGACCACTGCCTTGACATCCTGAAAGGGCTGAAAAAGAGATATGAAGACCACCACAGCGTAGAGATTGAAGAGACTGCGTTAGAGGCTGCCGTAAAACTGGCGAGCCGTTACGTGAACGACCGTTTCCTGCCCGATAAGGCAATCGACGTACTGGACGAGGCATGTTCCAAGGTAAGCCTGCGGGGATTCAAGGTTCCGGACAATATCGCCGGGATGGAAGCAGAAGTGGAGGAATTGACCGCGGCGTTAGAGGAGGCAATCCGAGGCGGAGATATTCCGGAGGCAGCCCGCATCCACAAGGAGCAGGAAGCGGCAGAGAAGAAGCTCTCTCAGGTAAAGAAACGTTTCCACAAGAAGAATCAGGAACGGCAGCTTTCCGTCACAGAGGAAGACATTGCAGAAGTTGTGTCCCAGTGGACGAAGATCCCGGTGCAAAGGCTTGCCGAGACGGAGAGCGTAAGGCTTAACAAGTTAGAAAAAGTGCTCCATCAGCGGGTGATCGGGCAGGACGAGGCTGTTACCGCAGTTGCGAAGGCAATCAAGCGGGGAAGGGTGGGACTGAAAGACCCGAAACGCCCCATCGGCTCCTTCCTGTTCCTTGGACCTACCGGTGTCGGAAAGACGGAGCTTTCTAAGGCGCTGGCAGAAGCCCTCTTCGGAAATGAAGAGTCCATGATAAGGGTAGACATGTCGGAGTATATGGAGAAACACAGCGTTGCCAAGATGATTGGGGCGCCTCCGGGATACATCGGACATGACGACGGCGGGCAGTTAAGCGAGCGGGTGAGAAGAAGGCCCTACTCTGTGATTCTTTTCGACGAAATCGAGAAGGCACACCCGGACGTATTCAATATCCTGCTGCAGGTATTGGACGACGGGCATATTACGGATTCTCAGGGGAGGAAGGTAGATTTCCGTAATACCGTCATCATCATGACCAGCAATGCCGGCGCACAGACCATTATCGACCCTAAGAAACTAGGCTTCAACGTCAAAGAAGACGCGGCAGGAGACTATAAGCGGATGAAGGGAAATGTCATGAAGGAGATTAAACTGATTTTCCGTCCGGAGTTTTTGAACCGGATTGACGAGATTCTGGTATTCCACCCGCTGAATGCAGAACAGATGAAGAAAATCGTGGGCCTGTTGTGCAAGGAATTTACGGCCCGGGCAGAAGAGCAGCTTGGAATCCGCCTTGCCATACGCGATTCGGTAAAGAAACACATTGTGGAGACAGGTACGGACCAGAAGTACGGCGCCCGCCCGCTGCGCCGCGCAGTGCAGAACCAGTTAGAAGACGGGCTTGCGGAAGCAATCCTGAACGGAGAGGTTTTAAGGGATTCGGAAGTGGTGGTCGGACTGTCTAAAAAAGAAATAAAATTTATACCAAAGACTACAAATCCAGACGAAATTGAGATATAATAGGGGTACAAAAGAAGAACCTCAGGAGGAGAGATAAATATGGCAGCAGTGAAAGAATTGTTAAGGACTGAAGGAGACGGCACCCTAAGTTTTGGAGACTATACGCTGGCAAGCAAGACGAAGCTTGACGGATATGATTTTCAGGGCGATATTTACAAGGTGAAGACTTTTGCTGAGATTACCAAGTTGGAGAAGAACGGCATGTTTGTATATGAGTCAGTTCCGGGAACCGCTGTAGAGAATTTTTTGGCAGATGAAGATACGGTTTCTTTCAAGGTGTCCGGGACGAAGGATGCACAGTTTACGCTGGAACTTGGGGCAGACAGCGAATACGAGGTGTATATGGACGGGATCAACGTTGGGGTCATGAAGACGAATTTGAGCGGAAAGCTGAGCGTCAGCGCAGAACTTGAGCCGGAGCGCAGCGTGGAAGTAAAGGTAGTCAGAAAATCATAATTTCAATAAGAGGGGCTGCAAAAAGCGGCTCCTTTTTTAGGCATAAAAGGAGTGCAAATATGGCAAAAGCAAAGAAGAGCGTGTATTTCTGCCAGAACTGCGGGCATGAAGAGTCGAAATGGCTGGGGCAGTGTCCGGCATGTAAGGAGTGGAATACATTTGTGGAGGAAAAAGTGAGTCCTGCCTCAGCAAAGGCAGTAAAGGAGCAAAAGGACGCCCAAGTCGTTACCCTGTCCGGCATTGAGGCGGACGAGGACGACCGCATGGACACCGGCATCGAGGAGCTGAACCGGGTATTAGGCGGGGGAATCGTGAAAGGCTCGCTGGTATTGGTGGGCGGCGACCCGGGAATCGGCAAGTCCACCCTTTTACTGCAAGTCTGCCAGCGTCTTTCGGCGGCAGGGAGGAAACTGCTCTACATATCCGGAGAAGAATCCTTAAAACAGATAAAGCTCAGGGCAAACCGCATGGGAGAATTTACGGATAACCTTTACCTTCTGTGCGAGACAAGCCTTGATATCATCCGGGGAATCATCGAACAGCAGAAGCCGGACATGGTGGTGATTGATTCCATACAGACCATGTATAACGAAGAGGTAGGCTCTGCGCCGGGAAGCGTTTCCCAGGTGCGGGAATCCACCAATATTTTCATGCAGCTTGCCAAGGGACTTTCTATCTCCATCTTCATTGTGGGACATGTGACCAAAGAAGGTACGGTAGCAGGCCCTAGGGTGCTGGAGCATATGGTGGATACGGTCTTATATTTCGAGGGCGACCGCCATGCTTCCTACCGTATCTTGAGGGGCGTAAAGAACCGTTTCGGCTCCACCAATGAAATCGGCGTGTTCGAGATGCGAAAAGAAGGGCTTACGGAAGTCAAGAATCCGTCGGAGTTCATGCTGAGCGGCAAGCCGGAACATGCGTCCGGCTCTGTGGTCGCCTGCGCAATAGAAGGAACGCGCCCTATGCTCATGGAGATTCAGGCGTTGGTGTGCAAGACCAATTTCGGAATGCCCAGAAGGACGGCGGCGGGGCTTGACTACAACCGGGTCAACCTTCTGATGGCGGTACTGGAAAAAAGGCTGGGGCTGCCTCTGTCAGGCTATGACGCCTATGTCAATATCGCGGGGGGAATCCGGTTAAATGAGCCGGCGGCAGACTTAGGGATCGTGCTGGCGATTGCATCCAGCTATAAGAACCGTCCCATTGCGGAGGAGGTCATCGTGTTCGGCGAAGTGGGGTTAAGCGGCGAAGTGCGGGCGGTGTCCATGCCGGAGCAGCGGGTGTCAGAGGCAAAGAAACTGGGATTTACTACCTGCATCCTTCCGGAAGTGTCTGTAAAGACAGTAGGAAAGGTGGAGGGTATGCGGATCATCGGCGTAAAGAGCGTGGGGGAGGCAATCAGCGTCGGACTGTGATGTGAAAGGAGACGGATACAATGATACACATAGCAATCTGCGACGATGAACGTTCCCTTGTGGATTCCCTGACCGCCCTCATCCACCAATACGAGCTGGAAAAGAGCGAGGAAATCAAGATTACCGTTTACTATGACGGCCTGGAACTGATTGAGAAATACGATACCACCATCGACCTTATTTTTCTGGATATCCAGATGAAGCTGGTGGACGGCCTTAGGGCGGCAAAGCGTCTGCGGGAAATGGACGAGAAGGTGGGCGTCATCTTCCTGACCACACTGACCCAGCATGGGCTTAAAGGGTACAAGTATCAGGCGTTGGACTACATCATTAAGCCTTTAAAATACGCCCGCTTACGGGACGAGTTGGACAGGTTTCTTCTGCGCCGCCGGAAGGAGGAAAGCCCATTTATTGTGGTAAATAATGACTCCGGGAGATACAAAATCCTGCTGAACAGCCTTCGTTACGTGGAGACATTTAACCGGAACCTGTTATTCCATTCTGAACAGGAGAATATCATCTGTTACCGGAGCATGAAGGAGATCGCCCAGGAATTAGCGCCCCATGGCTTTGTGCGGTGCCATAGCGGATGTCTGGTAAATCTGGCTTATGTGAAAGTGGCCAGAAAATTAGAGATTACGCTGATTACAGGAGAGACCCTTGCCATCAGCCAGCCGAAAAGAAAGGAATTTATGGAGCATCTTACAGAATATTGGGGGGATATGCTATGATACGGTTCTTGGACGTTGTCTCTTTCCTGCTGCGGTGGGGAAATGCCTCTGTAATCTTTTTGATGTTCCAAAGCCTCCTGCCAATGCGGGACAACCCGGCGGTACGGGCGGCGGCGTTCCTCTTATGCCCGCTTCTGTTTAACGTGGTGGTATTTTCCAACGACCTTGCAAGCATCCTTTTGCCGCTGCTTGGCTTTATCCCATATATCGCGTTATTTTACCGGGGCGGGTGGATGGAGAAGCTGACGGCTCTGATGGTGTTTTACCCGGCTGTCATTGCCGTAAATTATCTGATGGAAGATACTGGGTTAAGACTATTTTTCTGGCTTACGGACGCCCCGGATTCCACCTATGAAGGATGGACACAGGAAACATGGCTTGTAAGCACCTTTATCCATACCTGCGCTCTTCTTCTTAGGCTGTTGTTTTGGCTTACGGCGTGGTTCGTCCTGCGGAAATATCTAATACAGATTATCAAAGAGCTTACGGTGAAAATGTGGATGCTCGTGGATAGCCTTTTGATTGCCCCTGTGGTATCCATTTTCACGATTATCTATTTTATGCCGGAGGAGATGGCAATCGTTTACCCTATCTGCGGGGCGGCGATATTCTCAAGCTTCGGCGGAATTTATCTGGCGGCATATATCAGCAATGCGCGGAAGGTGGAGTACGGTGCGCGAAGGCTTAGCATGGAGCTTGCGTATATTCAAGACAAAGTGGATGAAGAAGAGCGTGTGAGGAGCATTTACCATGACATGAAGAACCACCTTCTTGTACTGCAGGCCCAGGACGGACATTCTCAGGAGGTGGGGGCGTCCATTGAAAAACTGAAGGAAGAGTTGGAAGATTATGAAGCCTACTACCATACGGGAAATGATTTTCTGGATATCATTATCCGGGATAAGTTAAGGAAAGCGCGGGAGAAACAGATTGATTTCCAGGCGGCTATCCGGTTTGAGGCGGGCGGATTCATAGAACCGCTGGATATCAGCACTATTTTCGGAAATGCGCTGGACAACGCTATTGAAGCCAGCGAGAAGGTTTCCGAGAGCATGCGGCTCATTACGGCAAAAGCCGCCAGGATTCATGATATGTTGGTGGTGGCTGTGGAAAATAATATGCTGCTTGACGGGCCGGGGGATGGAAGGACCAGCAAGGAAGATACTTTTTTACACGGGTTCGGGTTGTCGAATATCCGAAAAGCTGCGGAAAAGTACGACGGGCAGTGTACGGTGAAGGCGAAGGACGGGAAGTTCGTGCTGAAAATCATGATTCCGATTCCGGAGTAGGGATATTCTGCACTTTTTATAGAACTGTCGGAATGATTATGGTAAAATGAAATTTAAAAGGCTCACTGCCTTGGGATAAGGAGTGTGTGATATGGGGGAGAATCGAAACAAAAAGAAACTGCCAATTGGTATTGAAGCTTTTGATGAAATATGTTCAGAGGGTTTCTATTATGTGGATAAGACTGGTTTAATACGGGATTTTCTTGATGCGTGGGGCAAGGTAAATCTGTTTACGCGGCCGCGCCGTTTTGGTAAATCGTTGAATATGAGCATGTTTAAGTCCTTTTTTGAAATAGGCTGTGATAAAACATTGTTTGACGGGTTGGAAATTGCCAAAGAAACCGAGCTATGTAATACCTATATGGGAAGGTTCCCTGTAATTTCGATTACCTTGAAGGGAATAAATGGTGCTGATTATTCAACCGCTAGGGCGTTAATGTGTTCTGTGATTGGAAACGAAGCATTAAGGTTCTATGATTTGCTGATAAATAGTGAGCAGTTAAACGAGATTGAGAAAAAGCAGTACAAACAACTGATAAAGGTGGATACAAATAATACAGAGAGCTTTATCATGCCTGATTCAGTGCTGATGGGAAGCCTGAAAACACTTTCCGCATTGTTGCAGAAACATTATGGAGAGAGAGTAATTGTACTAATTGATGAATATGATGTACCGCTTGCCAAAGCAAATGAGCAAAATTATTATGAAAGCATGATAATTTTAATGCGTAATATGCTTGAACAGGTATTGAAAACGAACGATGGTCTGTATTTTGCAATTTTGACTGGGTGTCTGCGGGTAGCAAAAGAGAGTATCTTTACAGGATTAAATAATACAAATATATTCTCCATCATCGATGAAGATTGTGATTCCTATTTTGGATTTACTGACTATGAAGTGCGGGAGTTGTTGGAGTATTATGACTTGAGCGATAAATATGATGTTATGAAAGCATGGTATAACGGATACCGGTTTGGAGATGCAGATGTGTATTGCCCATGGGATGTGGTCAGTTACGTAAATAAGCTCAGAAAAAATAGGACTTTGCCTCCGCAAGACTACTGGTCAAATACCAGTGGGAACGATATTGTAAGATATTTTATTGAAAAAGTGGACAAAGGTTTTGCTAAAAGCGAGATTGAGGCGCTGATTGCCGGTGAAATCGTTACAAAGGATATTCACATGGAGCTGACTTATGACCATATTTATGATTCGATTGATAATATCTGGAGCGTTCTTTTTACTACCGGATACCTGACCCAGAGAGGGAAGCAGGATGGAAAATATTATCAGCTTGCAATACCTAATATGGAGATTAGAAATATTTTTACAGAGCAGATTATGGCAATGTTCAAAGAAAATACCAGAAGGGACGGAGAAAAATTACAAGAATTCTGCGAGGCATTGGAGACAGGAAAAGCAGGCGAAGTGGAAAGGCTCTTTGACGAATATCTGAAACAAACCATTAGTATTCGTGATACCTTTGTCAGGAAACCGACCAAAGAGAACTTTTATCATGGTATTCTGCTGGGAATCCTTGGGTTTAAGTCGGATTGGTATGTAAAGTCAAACAGGGAGACGGGTAATGGTTTTGGAGATATCATTGTTAAAATAGAGGATAATGGCATCGGTATGATTATTGAAATAAAATATGCTGAGGATGCACGTTTTTCTGCTGAATGTGAAAATGCCATGAAGCAGATTGAAGGTACGGGGTATGCCGCAGAGTTAAAAGCCGCGGGGTTTTATAAAATTTTAAAGTATGGAATCGCTTGTCATAAGAAAAAGTGTAAAGTAGCATTTGAAGAAGAGTAGGGATAGTATTCTTTCAGAGGGGAATGGTGCCGGAAAGGAGAAGTTTGTCTTTTCCGACACTCCCTTATTCAGAAATAATCCTTATGCCTTAGAAGTAGAATAGTTCTTCAAACTTTTTATCCAATGCAATGCACAGTATCAACGCTAATTTCGCCGTAGGGTTAAATACCCCTGTCTCGATTGAGCTGATAGTCTGGCGGGAGACCCCTACCAGCTTGGCAAGTTCGTTTTGGGAAAGCTTTTTTTCCATTCTGGCCTGTTTCAAATGATTCTTTAATATCAGTTCTGTCTCCATGTTTTTTACACCGTCAGAAAATTTCATATAAATAGCCTGCAAAGAATCCGGTTGCCAAGGCGTACCATAAAATACCGTAGCACAGATCACTTTTCTTTTTCAGCCTGCTCCATCTGTAGATTAATTGCCCTCCGGCCATAAAACAGTAAATCGCATATACGTCGTAGTATGGAATACCGGCTATGATTTTTGTGATCATTGCGATAAGGCAGCCTGCCAGTCCTGCTATCAATCCCACCTTACACCCTTTGTTATAAATGTCAAGCTCCATCTCATCCATCTTGTTAGGCTTCTTCTCTTGCGCCCTGCGCAATACTTCGTTTTTATCCATATGTGACACCTTGCCTTTCCTGTATGCCAAGTGTTCTTGTCAATTCTATTATATATATGTCAAGTTTTCTTGTCAATAGTTAATGAACATTTAGATTTTACCCCGTAAATATTAGATTAAGCATTTTATATGGCAGGATTTCCTGATTTGGCTATACTGAAGCTGCAAATATTTAAGAAAGAAGTGAGGAAATCTGACATGAGTATTTTAAGTACGGCGAATCTAATGAAACAATACGGAAAAGAACCAAATATCGTGAATGCCTTAAACGGAATCGATATTTCCATAGAACAGGGAGAATTTGTGGCAATCATCGGAACCTCCGGAAGCGGGAAATCCACCCTGCTCAACATGTTAGGAGGCCTTGACCGTCCCACCTCAGGAAGCGTGCGGGTAGATAATTTTGAGCTTAGTAAGCTGAACGACGAGGATTTGACGGTATTCCGCCGCCAGCGGATTGGGTTCATTTTTCAGAATTATAACCTGGTTCCTGTCTTGAACGTATATGAAAATATCACCATGCCAATCCGTCTCGACGGAAAGAAACCTGATCGGAAATTCATTCAGGAGGTTATTTCCCTTTTGGGCCTGGAGAAAAAAATCTACAACATGCCCAACACCCTATCCGGCGGGCAGCAGCAGAGGGTGGCAATCGCAAGGGCGCTGGCGGGCAAACCGGCAATCATTCTGGCAGATGAACCCACCGGGAATCTGGACAGCAAGACCAGCGACGAGGTGATTGGGCTTTTAAAGGCCACGAGCAAGAAATACGATCAAACAATCGTGATGATTACCCACAATCCGGAGATTGCGGCGCAGGCAGACCGCTGTATCCGGATTGAGGACGGACGTACATTGGGTGAGGCATAAGGAGGCAGGGACTATGGGAGAGCATAAATCTGTAAAAAAAGAGTTATCTATGGAAAGAATCCTGACGGTGCGCAGCCTCAGAAAGAACAGGGGACGCAATCTCGTGGCAGCATTGGCTGTTGCCATGACGACGATGATGTTCACCACACTATTTACCCTAGCCCAGAGTATGGGAAAGACCATGACGGAGATGTCCCTGCACCAATCCGGCACATCCGCCCATGCAACCTGTAAGGACATGACAGATGAACAGATTGAGCGGGTTGCAGGTCATCCGGATGTGGAAAAAAGCGGATGGAGTATCGTGGTGGGACTTGCAGAAAACCCAGAGTTTGCCGGACGGCAGGTGGAAATCCGTTACGGAACCGACCAGTATGCAAAGGATGATTTTGCATATCCGGCCACAGGCAGAATGCCCCGTAAGGACGGGGAGATTGCGCTTGATACTCTGGCCCTTGAGCGGCTGGGAATGGAACGGAAGCTTGGGGAACAGGTAACGCTTCAGTGGAAAAAAGACATCCGTTCCGATGAAATGACAGAGAGTACGTTCACGCTCTGCGGATTTTGGGAGGGGAATCTCTCCGCCTATGCAAGCATGGCCTGGGTCAGCGAAGGGTTCGCCAAAGAAGCCTGCGGCGGATACGCCGAAGACGGGCAGGTCTGCGGAATGCGTATGATGGGAATTTCCTTCGGCAGCACAGAAAACATCGAGGAAAAGACGGCAAAGGTTCTTTCGGATTGTGGGCTGTCCAATCTTGATTTCCATATGAACCTTGCCTATTCCGATGAAATCCAGAAGAGCATTTTGACGGAAAATCTCCCCATGTACGGCGCAATGGCATTGGTATTCATTGCCGGGTATCTGATTATTTACAATGTATTCCAGATATCGGTCGTCTCAGATATTCAGTTCTACGGGAAATTAAAGACTCTGGGCATGACAAAGAAGCAGATTCGTAAGATGATACTCGGGCAAGGGTGTCTGGTGTCTCTTGCAGGAATTCCGGCAGGGCTCTTGCTTGGCTATTTTCTCGGTATCGTACTGTTTCCGGTGCTGGTTTCCAAGCCGGGGACGGATGCGCTGATTTCCGCAAATCCAGTCATTTTCATCGGTTCGTCGGTGTTTGCGTTGACGACGGTATTGATTTCCTGCTTGTTGCCGGCTCGGGTGGCGGGGAAGGTTTCCCCTGTGGAAGCCCTGCGGTATACGGAAGGGGACGGTGGTTCTAAGAAAAAAAGCAGAAAACGTGAAAAGGGCGCTTCTCTTCCCGGGATGGCGTGGGCGAATCTGTGGCGTGACCGGAAACGTACATTCCTGGTAATCGGTTCCCTGACCTTGGGGATGGTCTTGATGAGCTTCTTCTATGCGAAGAATGCAAGTTTTGACATGGAGAAGTATTTGATAGAATTGGCAGCGGCAGATTTTCAGATTGACGATGCGACCAATGAACGTGTCGAGGGGTATGACCCTGCAAGCCGCACGATTGATGATAGCCTGGTGGAAGATATTTTGGCGCAGGAGGGGCTGGAAGATTTCGGACGTCTGTACTGCCGGGAGGTGCAGATGCCCCTAAGCCAACAGGCATGCGAGAACTTCCGGGCATTTTATACGGAGGAAACGTTGGAGGATTTTGCGTCCTTTGATCCTACCTTCCCGAAATGGAAGAAAAAATACGACGAGGCGCTCTTGGGAAATGCGGCTGTCCATACGGTCTATGGAGCTGACGGGCTGATTCTTGAGGCGGCGTCAAGCGGGCGGTATGTCATGGAAGGAGAATATGATGCGGAAAAATTCGCAGGCGGAGATTACGTCCTTGCCATCGGTCCTTCGGCAGAAGGCGATGAAATTCTTCCCACGTATTCTGTAGGAGAGAAGATTCGGATTGAGGGCAGGGAATTTACGGTCATGGCAGTACTATTGCCGCCAAGCCCGCTGGTCGAGGGGACCAGGGAAGTCTTTGATGTCCCGTTAGTCATTCCGGCTGATGTATTTACACAGTTGTGGCAGGGAAGCAATTTAAGGAAATTTTATTTCAATATAGACGACAGCCATATGGAGGAAGCGTATGAGCTGCTGAAAGAGTACCGGCAGACAAAGGCGGTGGGGATGAACATTGTGTCAAGGAAGGAAATCGAAGCACAGTACGAGGCGGAAACCCGTTCCTCTGCCGTCATTGGATACGCCATCAGCATCGTAATTGCGTTGGTAGGGATATTGAACTTCATTAACAGTATGGTGACGGCAATCATTTCCCGAAAGAAAGAATTTGCCATGATTCAGAGCGTGGGGATGACGAAACGTCAGCTTCGCAGGATGTTGGCCCTGGAAGGGCTTTTCTATGCAGGGATTACGCTGGCAGTATCGTTTGCTCTGGGAACCGTTACGGTGGGCGTCTTTGTACGGGCAATGGTGGCAGGCGGTTATTCCACGTTCCGGTTCACCTTGCTGCCATTAGTCATATGTACTCCGGTCCTGCTCCTGTTTGCGGTTCTTGTCCCATATATTTGCTTTCGGAATCTTGAAAAACGAAGTGTGGTGGAGAGACTTAGGATGGCAGATTAGAGTATCCATGTAAAAAGTTTGGAAAAATATGGAAAAAGACTTGACAGATATAGCAGAAAGAAGTATCAAAATAGAAGGAGATGGTAGAAGCATAGAAATGGGTTTTGGAGGCTTAGGTCGATTATGGAAATGGTTCTTAGATTAAGAAAACATGGTATGAGTGAAATACGCTGGGAGCGGGGCATTAGGGTCTGTCTGCTCCTAGCGTTGTCATGTATATTGTATTATTGTGTCGGGATGGATAGCGCAGATTACAGGGCAAAGACGGAAGATACCGTGGTGTATGGTCAGGAAATCAAGCAAAACGGCAGTATGTGTGACGGATATACGGAACATATTTACAAAAATGCAAAGAAGACGTTCGCTTTGTATGGCTGGGAGCAGGAAAATGCGGCGGCGCACAGGTTGGCAGATCAGCGGGAACATACGGGAATCACAGAGCGGATGAAACGTCTGGAAACAAGAAAAAGTAGAATGACACAGGATTTCGGAAGTTTATCCGAAGTTTCTCAGGAGAGAGAGATTCCGATTATTGAAAATATCTCTATAATTGAGAATGCCTCCTTCATTGATTATGAGGAAGAAATCAAGAATAATATCCCGGTCATGGAAGAAGAAACGGAGGGAGATATTCCTATCATTAAAGAAGAAATGAAGGGAGATATTCCTTATGTCGAAGAAGAAACGGAGGGAGATAGCTCTTATGTCGAAAATGAAGAAGAGGAGGGCGATACGTCGTTTGTTCAGGAGGAAGACACCTCTACAGAGGAGAATAGCGAAATTAGAGAGATTGCAGGATTCTTTGTCGATAACCATGGATATATTGTAGGGGTTACGGAGGCGCTTTCTTTCACAGATGGGATTTTGGCAATCGCATCAGACTCAGAGTGTGTCGGAATCAAAGGAAATGCGTTTGCAGATGTCGAAGCAGATGTGTTTGAAATCTATATTCCGGCAAATATATGCGAGATTGAATCGGGAGCTTTTGATGTTTTTTCAAATCTGATGTATATTGAAGTGTCGGAAGAAAGTCTTTACTATTATAGCATGGATGGGATTCTGTACTCAAAATCAGGGAAAGAAATCGCATATCCGGCAGGAAGATGAAAAATATTCAAAAAAGTTTGAAATACTTGTTGACAAGATATGACAGATATGGTAATCTAATTGAGCTGTCAGGTGAGCAAGGAAATACAAAACATGATAGCGAAAGAAGTTTGAAGAAACTTGAAAAAAGTTGTTGACAAGCGACGAAAGATGTGATAATCTAATATAGCTGTCGCAAGAGACGACAACAGCAAAGAACCTTGATAATTAAACAATAGACAACAACCCTGAAAATTTCTTGAGAGAAAATTTCAGAACGTGGAATTGAATGGATAAAGAAGTTTGGCTAGACTGAATGAATTTGGAAATTCAAGACCAACCTTATAAACAGTAATAACGGGAAAGGAAAAAGCGAGCATTTTTCTTGACCGAGATTAAACTTGATTATTTATGGATGCTTCGGCAGTTCTAAGCTGGTGGGAAAACCTCGCTAAGAATTGCGAAGTGTCTAAATGCTAAGGTTTGTGGGAAACCAAACCTAAGCTTTTTAGACGAGAGTTTGATCCTGGCTCAGGATGAACGCTGGCGGCGTGCCTAACACATGCAAGTCGAGCGAAGCGCTTTGATTGGATTCTTCGGATGAAGATTATTGTGACTGAGCGGCGGACGGGTGAGTAACGCGTGGGCAACCTGCCTTACACAGGGGGATAACAGTTAGAAATGACTGCTAATACCGCATAAGACCCCGGGACCACATGGTTCTGAGGTAAAAACTCCGGTGGTGTAAGATGGGCCCGCGTCTGATTAGGTAGTTGGTGGGGTAACGGCCCACCAAGCCGACGATCAGTAGCCGACCTGAGAGGGTGACCGGCCACATTGGGACTGAGACACGGCCCAGACTCCTACGGGAGGCAGCAGTGGGGAATATTGCACAATGGGGGAAACCCTGATGCAGCGACGCCGCGTGAGCGATGAAGTATTTCGGTATGTAAAGCTCTATCAGCAGGGAAGAAAATGACGGTACCTGACTAAGAAGCCCCGGCTAACTACGTGCCAGCAGCCGCGGTAATACGTAGGGGGCAAGCGTTATCCGGATTTA
>CATLIP010000022.1 GCA_949957035.1 uncultured Lachnospiraceae bacterium | reverse complement strand
GGGTTTTTATCCTGGGCTATGTGCAGACAAAAACGAAGCAGAATCTTTTTACGATTGCGGCGGTGGTGGGCTGCCTTCCGGCTGCAAAGATGCTGGTAGAATTTATCACTGTTTATCCCCACAAAGGGATAGAGCTTGAGAAATACGAAGAGATTGAGGAAAAGGCGCCTCTTGTTATGCGTCTCTATGATATGCTGATAACCAGCACAGAGAAGGCGATGCCTGTCGACGCGCTGGTTATATCCGGCCATGTGGTCTGCGGCTACACCAGCAGCCGGCGCACAGACGACGCCTATGTAGCAAAGCATATCAAGGGAGTGCTTGCGGATAACCGGTATGATAAGATGACAGTTAAGATTTTCCATGATTATTCCATGTTTTTGGCAAGAGCCGAGGGGCTCAATAATATGGCTGCTGTGGAGCGTCCCACGGATGACCGAAACGAGCGCAATATTCAGAAGATATTATATAGTATTTCTATGTAGTACTACGTCCTTTTTGACGTGGTTTTAAAAAGGACTACTTAGAGGATGTGGAAGCATGAAAGAACTGATTATCAAACGGAATGAAGCCGGACAAAGATTAGACAAGCTGCTGAAGAAGTATCTGAAGGAGGCTCCGGCAGGGTTTTTCTATAAGATGCTCCGTAAAAAAAATATTGTGTTAAATGGAAAGAAAGCCTCTGGTAACGAGAAGCTGATTGAAGGGGACCATATTCAGCTCTTTCTTTCTGATGAGACAATCTGTAAATTTTCCTTTGGGGAAGACAAGGCTTATACAGATCACTATGTTTTCCCAGACAAAGCTTTTGCGGAGGTTATTTACGAGGATGAGGATTTATTGTTTCTCAACAAGCCTTCCGGTATGCTTTCTCAGAAAGCCAAAAAGGGTGATACGTCTGTGGTGGAGCATGTCATTTCTTATCTGCTTGAAAAAGGAGAGCTTGACGCCAAAGAGCTTCTTCTCTTTAAACCTGCCGTCTGCAACCGCTTAGACCGCAACACCAGCGGTATCATTATCGCCGGGAAGAGTCTGAAAGGCTCCCAGACCATGGGGATGATGCTCAAAGAGCGTACTCTTGAAAAGTACTATCTGTGTGTGGTGAAGGGACGGATTACCAGAGGACGGCGGATTTCCGGGCGGTTAACGAAAGATACGAAGAAGAATGTGGCCGCCGTTACTAAGCAGGGAGAAGGCGCGCCTATTGAGACAGAATATGTTCCGCTGGCATGGAACAAGACTGTGACGCTTCTTAAGGTGCATCTGATTACAGGTAAAACGCATCAGATACGGGCGCATCTTGCCTCCATTGGAAACCCGCTGGCAGGGGACTACAAATATGGCGATCGCGACTTCAATGATTTTTTTAAGACCCAATTCCAGATTACTTCTCAGCTCCTTCATGCCTACCAGCTTACATTTCCCGTTTTTCATGGAAGCTGTGAGGCGGTTTCGGGAAAGACCTTCACCGCAAAGGTGCCTGAGAAGTTCTGGCGGGTAATCAAGGAGACAGAATGGGAACATGGAATTCAAGAGGCCTTCGGGGTTCAACACTAGAAGACATGGTAAACAGAACTAATGAATGGTATCTGGAAAAGGGGCTTGCCCTGATTCAGAAGATACCGACGCCCATTACCCCAGTGAAGATGGATAAGGAGCATCGGCATATTACGCTTGCCTATTTTGACAAGAGGAGTACTATTGATTATATTGGCGCTGTGCAGGGGATTCCCATCTGCTTTGACGCAAAGGAGTGTGTGGCGGAGACATTTCCCTTACAGAATATTCATGAACATCAGGTGTCGTTTATGAGAGAGTTTGAACGTCAGGGGGGGATTGCTTTTTTACTTATCTATTATTCTTCGAAAAATGTCCTCTATTATATGAGATTTGAGGAGCTGTGTGTTTTCTGGAAACGCTCAAAATCAGGGGGCAGAAAGAGTTTCCGTTTTGAAGAGCTGGATGCAAGGTTCTTTATGGAATTTCTCCGAGGATGCTACGTCCCTTATTTAGACGCCATGAACCTAGACCTTGAGATTCGGGATGAGGCCGACAGAACAGAAACTTGACAAAAAGAAGGAAAATGCTTATAATCTATACGGTTTAATATAGTAGTATACTAAAGCAGCAGATGCAATCAGGAGGTACTATGAAGAGAGTATTACATACTCCGGAAGGAGTCCGAGATATATATAATGTAGAATGTGGAAAAAAACTTACCTTGGAAGGTCATTTGAAGAAGATTTTCCAGTTATATGGATATCATGACATCCAGCCGCCTACCTTTGAATATTTTGATGTGTTCCGAAAAGAGATTGGAACCATCCCTTCCAAAGACTTGTATAAATTCTTTGACAAGGATGGAAACACCCTTGCTCTGCGGCCGGATATTACGCCATCCATTGCCAGATTTTCTGCCACGCTGTTAAAGGATGTGAACATGCCTGTGAGACTGTGCTATACAGGGAATACGTTTATCAACCACTCCAATTATCAGGGGCGGCTTAAGGAGACGACCCATATGGGCGCTGAGCTTATAGGGGACGGCTCTGTAGAGGCAGACGCTGAGATGCTGGCGTTGGTCATTGAGTGTCTGTTGACCATTGGCCTGAAAGAATTTCAGCTTAGCGTGGGGAATGTGGATTTTTTCCAAAGTCTGATTGAGGACGCCAGTTTGGATGAGGATGCCGAGGAACGGGTACGTGAACTCATCAATAACCGGAATTTTTTTGGAGTGGAGGAGTTCTTAGACAGTATTCAGGTGAAACGCAGTTCCAAGGAGGCGTTTGCGGCGCTTAACGATTTGGTGGGCGGGATTACCACGTTAGCCCAGGCCAAGAATATTGCTCCTAATTCCAAAGGTGTTAAGGCAATCCGAAGACTGGAAAAAATTTACGATATTTTAAAGCTATATGGCGTAGAGAAATTTATTACTTTTGACTTTAGCATGAGTGGTACTTATGGTTACTACTCCGGGATTATCTTTCGGGTATATACCTTTGGCACCGGAGACGCCATTGTAAAGGGCGGCAGATACGACCATCTGACAGAAAAATTCGGCAAGAAATCTCCGGCTATCGGATTCGCAATCGTAATCGACGAGCTTATGAATGCATTGGTCCGCCAGAAGGTCCGTATCGTCTATACAAGAAAGAATACGATTATCCTGTATGACCCTGAGCGGAAACGGGAGGCGATCTCTCTTGCCAGGGATTTCAGGAGAAAAGCGAAGAATACAGAGCTTATCCGCAAGGACAGCTCCCGAAGCCTTGAGGAATATGTGGCGTACGGCAATGAATACTATGCAGGAAATATGATTTATCTGGATAAATCCGGAGAGATTACCATGGTCAATCTGGTTACGGGAGAGCATAAGATTTTAAACAGCAGCGCGGAGAGCAATACGGATAGCAGCGCAGAAAACAGCGCAGATAGGAGTTCATAAGATTATGAGATACCTGACATTTGCTTTGGGGAAGGGGCGTCTGGCAGAGCAGACGTTAAAATTATTCGAGAAGATAGGGATTACCTGTGAAGAGATGAAGGACAAGGATTCCCGCAAACTGATTTTCGTCAACGAGCCTATGAAGCTTAAGTTTTTCCTGGCCAAGGGTCCGGATGTGCCCACCTATGTAGAGTACGGGGCGGCGGATATCGGCGTTGTGGGAAAGGATACGATTCTGGAGGAAGGACGAAAAGTCCATGAGGTACTGGATTTAGGATACGGAAAGTGCCGGATGTGTGTCTGCGGCCATCCGGACGCCGAGCCCCTTTTAAAGCATCATGAGTTAATCCGGGTTGCAACCAAGTATCCCAATATCACCAAGGATTATTTTTATAATACGAAGCACCAGACTGTGGAGATTATTAAGCTGAACGGTTCCATTGAGCTGGCTCCCATTGTCGGCTTATCCGAAGTGATTGTGGATATTGTGGAGACCGGAACGACCCTGAAGGAGAATGGTCTTAAAGTGCTTGAGGAGGTCTGTCCTTTATCTGCCCGGATGATTGTAAATCCGGTGAGCATGCGGATGGAGAGCGTACGGATTAAAAATCTCCTTGTACAGCTTCGTGCAAAGCTTCTTGACTAATCAGTTTACCTGTGGACGAGATTATTTAGTGTAAGGATGGATGGAAATGAGAATACAATATTTAGACGGTAACACAAAGCAGAATCTTTTGGAAAATCTCTTAAAGCGCAGCCCTAATCAGTACGTGGAATATGAGGCGGCTGTCATGGAGATATTGAATCAAGTCAGGGAAAAGGGGGACTTAGCTCTTTTTACATATACGGAAAAATTTGACAAGGCCTATATTGACGCAGATTGTATTCGGGTTACGGAGGAGGAGATTCAGGAGGCCTATGAGCTTGTAGAACCCAAGCTTCTTGATATCATCCGTAAGGCGCGTCGTAATATTGAGGACTATCACGCCAAGCAGCGGCAATATAGCTGGTTTGACAGCAAACCGGACGGAACCCTGCTCGGCCAGAAGGTGACGCCCCTTCAGAGAGTCGGGGTGTATGTGCCGGGAGGAAAGGCGGTATACCCATCCTCCGTACTGATGAACATTGTACCTGCCAAGGTTGCAGGTGTGGAGGAGATTGTCATGGCGACGCCTCCGGGAAAAGACGGAAAGGTAACGGCCAATACGCTGGTGGCGGCAAAAGAAGCCGGGGCAGATGTGATTTACAAGGTTGGAGGCGCCCAGGCAATCGGCGCCCTTGCCTATGGAACCGAGAGTATTCCTAAGGTGGACAAGATTGTGGGACCTGGGAATATCTATGTAGCATTGGCGAAAAAGGCGGTCTATGGCCATGTCAGCATTGACGCGGTAGCAGGGCCCAGCGAGATTCTGGTCATTGCGGATGAGACGGCTAATCCAAGGTTTGTGGCGGCGGATTTATTGTCTCAGGCAGAGCACGACGAACTTGCGTCGGCAATCCTGGTGACTACCAGCGAATCCCTTGCACACGCGGTTTCAAGAGAAGTTGACCTGTTCTTAGAGAAGCTTTCCAGAAGTGAGATAATCAGGAAATCCCTGGAGCAGTATGGATATATCTTGGTGGCGGATTCTATGGAGGAAGCTATTGCGGCGGCAAACGACATTGCCTCTGAACATCTGGAGATTCAGACCAGAGAGCCCTATGACGTGATGATGAAGATTCGCAACGCAGGCGCAATTTTTATCGGGGAATATTCAAGCGAGCCTCTTGGGGACTATTTCGCAGGGCCTAACCATGTTCTTCCCACCAACGGAACGGCCAGGTTTTTCTCACCCCTGTCTGTGGATGATTTCATTAAGAAATCCAGTATTATTGCCTATTCCAGGGATGCGCTTGAGGCTGTGCATGAGGATATAGAGATGTTTGCCAATGCAGAGCAGCTGACCGCCCATGCAAATTCTGTCAAGGTACGTTTTTCACAGGAGGACTTATAGTATGGAGAGAACGGTTACCCTTAAAAGAACCACCAAGGAGACGGATATCTCGGTTTCCCTGAATCTTGACGGCGCCGGGAAAAATCAGTTAGATACGGGAATCGGCTTCTTTGACCATATGCTGGACGGATTTGCCAGGCATGGGTTATTCGATTTATCTGTAAAGGTGAAAGGAGACCTTTCGGTCGACTGCCACCATACCGTTGAGGATACCGGAATTGTGCTTGGCCAGGCAATCCTTCAGGCAGTAGGAGATAAGGCAGGAATCAAGCGGTACGGACATTTCATCCTTCCCATGGATGAAACCCTTGCGCTTTGCGCCATAGACCTGTCTGGAAGACCGTACTTGAAATTTGACGCAGAGTTTACGGCCGAGAGGCTGGGGACGATGGATACGGAAATGTTTCGGGAATTTTTCTACGCTGTATCCTATGGCGGGCTAATGAATCTCCATCTTCGTATTCTGGACGGAGAGAACAATCATCACAAGGCGGAGGCATTGTTTAAGAGTTTTGGGAAAGCCTTGGATATGGCGACACAGAAGGAACCAAGGATAAAAGAGGCATGGACCACGAAGGGCACATTATAAAGGAGATGAAGTGATGAGCTATAAAAGATTAATCCCCTGTATCTTTATTGCAGAGGGAAAGGCGGTAAGGTGGTTTGACGACCGTACCGTAATTGCCGAGGACGCTGTCGGGCTGGCGAAACGCTACAGTGACAACGGCGCGGATGAATTAATCGTGTTTGACCTGTCGGATTATGCGGACGAACATGACGAGGCCATTGACCTGATGAGACGGATGAACCGGGTAATCCGGATTCCTATGGTGGCCGGAGGAAATGTAAAACGGCAGGAGGACATTAAGAAGATTCTCTATGCAGGTTCAAAGCGGGCCATACTGAATTTTTCCAAACAGGACAGTATCAAACTGATTGAAGACGCCTCCAAGCGGTTTGGAAAAGAAAAGCTTGCCGTCTCCTTGAATGATTTTGACGCGCTGTTTAAGCATCAGCATGTGATACAGGAATATTGCAGCGAGATTATTTTCATGCACAGGCTGGACTTAAATTCTGTGGCGAACGTAACGGACATTCCCTGCGTAATCGTAACCGATACCATGGAAATCCCGGAGTTATTCAAGATTTTAAAATCTCCGGAAGTCAGAGGATTGTCCGGCAGGTTCGTAAGCTGCCCAGATATGGAGTTTTCGTCTTTCAAAGAACAGTGTGAGCAGAAAGGGATTCGCATGACCTCCTTTGAGAGTATGATTGAGTTCTCGGAATTTAAGACCAACGAACAAGGACTGATTCCGGTTATTGTCCAGCATTATAAGACACAGGAGGTCCTGATGCTGGCATATATGAACAGAGAGGCCTTTTACCAGACGATTAAGACCGGACGCATGACCTATTTCAGCAGAAGCAGACAGTCCCTCTGGGTAAAGGGGGAGACCAGCGGACATTACCAATATGTCAAATCTCTGACCTTAGACTGTGACAATGATACGCTGCTTGCCAAGGTAGATCAGGTGGGGGCAGCGTGCCATACGGGAAACCCCACCTGTTTCTTCCAACATCTGGCAGGAAACGATGTGGATGAGACGAATCCTCTGCGTGTGTTTGAATCTGTGTATCAGGTGATTGCGGACCGCAAAGAACATCCGAAAGAGGGCTCCTACACCAATTATCTGTTTGAGAAGGGGATTGACAAAATATTGAAAAAGATTGGCGAGGAGGCGACGGAGGTCGTAATCGCCGCGAAAAACCCTAACGCAGAGGAGATAAAATATGAATTGTCTGATTTCCTGTACCATGCCATGGTACTGATGGTTCTTAAGGGAGTTACATGGGATGATATTGTGATGGAACTTGCGGACCGTTAATTAAAAGATTTCTATTGGGGGATATCCGGGGTATGGTATATGGAAGGGGAAATCCGCATATATTTTCCTGAGGTGATGAACGTGAACGATTCTGAGAAAAGAAGGCAGAGACTTTTAGAACAGACCCGGGAATTATATGGTGAGAAGCGCTCCATTCCGGCAGTTCATCCCAGGTACGGCGCTGCCTACCATCAGCTCTATGGCGGTGAAGGGCAGGGAATTGGAGCGAGTACCTTTGGAATTCGTCTGTTTTTGTGCTTGTTGTTGTTTGCAGCCTTTGTCTCTATGGACAAGAATAAGAGTGAGGTCATGCATGTCAACAGCAGCCGTATCGTGGATGAAATTACGACCGATATGGATGTGGCAGAGGTCTGGAAGGAGCTGTAGAAACTACAGCTCCTTGTCAAGCTGTGTTTATTTTGTCCCAAAGATACGATCGCCGGCGTCCCCAAGCCCCGGCACAATGTATTTGTGTTCGTTTAAATGGTCGTCTAACGCACCGATATAAAGCGCAACGTCCGGATGTTCTGCTTTCATCCGTTCCACGCCCTCCGGCGCCGCAATGATGCACAGGAAACGGATATGCTTCACTCCCTTGTCCTTTAGCAGTTGAATTGCCGCGGCAGAAGAGCCTCCGGTGGCCAGCATGGGGTCGACCACAAAAACCTCACGCTCGTCGCAGTCTGCCGGGAGCTTACAGTAGTATTCCACAGGCAGAAAAGTCTCCGGGTCCCGATACAGTCCGATATGGCCGACTTTGGCAGCCGGTATCATCTTAAGTATCCCGTCCACCATTCCAAGTCCCGCTCTCAAAATCGGAACTACAGCGATTTTCTTTCCGCTCAGTTTCTTACCGGTCATCTCGCAGATGGGCGTCTGAATCTTCACATCCTGTAATTTCAGGTCACGTGAAGCCTCATAGCACATGAGGGATGCAATCTCACTGACGATTTCTCGAAATTCCTTTGAGCCCACATCCTCGCTGCGGATATAGTTAATTTTATGCTGAATCAGCGGGTGATCCATAATCTGTACATTCGGCATATCCATTCCTCCTTTAGCCCTTGTGTAAAAACTCTCTGCCTCTATCATACTACAATCTGTGAAAGTGCGCTATCGGTTTCGCATGATTTCCTGTTGATTTTCTCGGTAAATACCGATATACTATAGACGGACATATTTCGACAAATTGCATCTATTCTGTAAATGCTTATTTCTCTAAGGGCGGATTTTACAGCAGAGGATGGAAACAATAAGAAGAGAAAAATATGACAGGAGAGAGATACAAGTATGACAAACGTTCAGGAATACAGAGGACACATTAGAAACTGGGAAGCGCTCTGCGAGGAGCTTGAAATCTGGCCGGGCCTTCCGAGAGAGGACAGAGAGCCTCTCATCCTTACGAAGGCATATGAAAAATGGGGCTATGACATGGCGGACCATCTCCATGGGATGTTCGCTTTCGCCTTGTGGGATGTGGACCGTCAGCAGCTTTTCTGCCTGCGGGACCACTTTGGAACAAAGCCTTTCTATTATTACCGGACAGCAGACGGAAAGCTCCTCTACGGAACTACCATCCGCAAGATTATGGAGCAGCCCGGATTCGTGAAGGAATTGAATGAGGAGATGCTGCAGATTTATCTGAGCCTGACTTATGGGGCAGGGGAGGATACCTTTTTCAAAGGTGTAAAAAAACTTCTTCCCGGATGTTATTTAATCTGGAAGGATGGGGAACTGGAGATTGAACGCTACTGGAAGCCTGAATTTCATCCGGATGAGAGCAAATCTTTGGAGGACTGGGCAGACGAGATTCACACAACTCTCCAGAAGATTATGCCGGAGGTAAAGACTTCTGAAGAGCAGGCAGAGTCTTTCCTCTCAGGCGGCGTGGATTCCTCCTACGTGCTTGCCATGTCTGATATTAAGATGACGGATTCCTGCGGATATGATGAGGAGCGCTTTGATGAATCCCATCTTGCGGCAGAGACGGCGAGAATCCTTAATCGTAAGAATCAGAGATGCTGTATCACGCCAAAGGAATATTTTGATACGGTTCCTTATGTGATGTACAATATGGAGCAGCCCTTAGGAGACGCGTCTTCCATTGTATTTGCCCTTGCGTGCAAGGCGGCGGCAGAACACACCAAGATCTGTTATTCCGGGGAAGGCTCTGATGAATTTTTCGGGGGATATAATATGTACCGCAATGCAGAGCGTTACGGCGAGAATCTGAAGACCTTCTATGTGGGAAACACTAATATCATGAAAGAGGACGAGAAGAAACGGATTCTTAAGAATTATTCCGAAGATATTCTTCCGATTCATTTGGTGGAAAAAATTTACGAGGAGACAGAAGGACTGGACCCTCTTACAAAGATGTCTGCTGTGGATATCCAGATTTGGCTGGAAGGAGATATTTATCTGAATGTGGACAAGATGAGTACGGCTGCCGGGCTGGAGATTCGTATGCCCCTAACGGATAGAAGAATCTTTGATATTGCTTCAAGGATGCCTTCCAGATACAAGGTGGACAAGGAAGAGAATAAGGTTGCCTTCCGAACTGCCGCAGCGAAGGTGCTGCCAAGGGACATCGCATTTCGTAAAAAGCTTGGGTTCATTGTACCGATTCGTATCTGGATGGCGGATGACAGGTATAATCAGGATGTGCGCTCTAAATTTCACAGTGAGACGGCAGAGAAGTTCTTCAATCTGGATGAGATTAACGCCATCTTTGACGACTATGTGGGCGGTAACTCGGACAACTGGCGAAAGGTATGGACAATCTATGCGTTTCTGGTGTGGTATGAAGAGTATTTTGTGAAAAGATAGAGGACATAAAGGGGGGATCTTGGAAAATGCCATTTTCCAAGGTCCCCCTTCATTGCAAAAAATTTTGATTTTAAGAGAGAAATGATGTATAATAAAATATCAAACTATCTGAGAGAAACGAGGAGTATATGATGCAAAAGAGAACCGGAAATTTTATTATTACTGGAATATGGGCGCTGTTATTTATTCTTTTCACAATTTTGGTACAAATCATAGATGTAGACGCCATTGGTCCGAAGGATTCAAGCGTAGGTTTCGCCTCTGTCAATGGACTTGTACACGAATTTCTTGGAGTTCACAATCTTTGGTATACGATTACAGAATGGCTTGGATATATACCATTAGCTACAGCGGCAGTCTTTGCAGTCGTTGGCCTCATACAACTGATTCAAAGAAGAAGCCTGCTTAAGGTGGATAAAAGTATCATTATTCTCGGTGTCTTTTACATGATTACAATGATTGTGTACATACTTTTTGAATTTTACATTGTAAATTACAGACCAATTTTGATTGACGGTAATCTGGAAGCTTCTTATCCATCTTCACATACCATGATGGCCTGCAGCTTTATGGCGGCTGCAATGCTGGAATGTAATATGCTGCTCAAAGATAAGACCACAAACATGATAGTACGGGTGGTTTCGATTCTTATCATGGCAGTGATTGTAGTTGGCAGGCTGGTTTCAGGCGCTCATTGGTTTACGGATATTATAGGGGGTATGTTAATCAGCGGTGCATTGATTATGGGATTGTATTCTGTCTTATCAATGCTTCCCAAAAGGCCGGTAAGAAGCGGACGAAGCAGAAGCAGGCGGAGACGATAGTTTTAGAGAGGTAATTGACGATAAAAGGAGCATTTAGCATGTATTGTATCTTAGTAACAGGAATCCCTGCAGCAGGGAAAACTACAATGGCAGAATATTTGTCTAAAAGAATGCATTTACCCGTCTTTTCCAAAGATACGGTCAAAGAACTATTGTACGATAACGTAGGATTTCGTTCTAGAAGGGAAAAGGTTCAGCTTGGAATCGCCAGTATGGAGATGATATACTATAGCGCCAAACAACTGATGAAAGTAAGGCAGCCATTTATTCTTGAGAATAATTTTGAGCATATTTCAAAAGACGGTATTATGGCCCTTTTAAAGGAGTATCAATATCCCGCGCTGACAATTACGCTGACGGGTGATTATAGAGTAATACATCAACGTTTTCTGGAACGGAATATAAGCCCCCAAAGGCACAGAGGGCATGTATTGAATGACTGTTATCCGGAGGAGCATAAGCATAGTATCGAAGAATTGAGAGAAGCCTCTCTTTCTTATGAGGACTATCTGTACGGAATCGAGCATAGGGGCTTTGACACTTTTTCTGCGGACGGCAGGCAGCTTATCGTTGATACAACCGATTTTTCCAAGGTTGACATGGAACAGATATTTTCACAGGTTATGGAGTGGAAGATCGGAGCGGCATATGATACGGATTAGTCAGCTAAAATTGGACATTCATCACACAGAGGCGGATATGAAAGCAAAGATTTGCAGGCTTCTTGGCATCAGGGAAGACGCGCTTCTTTCCTATACACGGAAAAAGCAATCCCTGGACGCCAGAAAGAAACCACAGCTTTTTTACGTCTATACCATTGATACAAAAGTTAAAAACGAAGCTTTCGTGAAAAAACGTCTCAGAAGACAGAACCCACCCAACATCTCCTTTCAGCCGGAAACGAAGAGATATTCTGTGAGCGCCATCGGAACAAAGCCTCTAAAACACCGTCCTTTGGTAATCGGAACCGGTCCGGCAGGATTGTTCTGCGGGTACGAGTTGGCCCGCTTAGGCTACCGTCCGATTCTTTTAGAGAGGGGCGCGTCCGTAGAAGAACGAAGGAAGGATGTGGAAGAATTTTGGACTACAGGAATCTTAAATCCCGGCTCAAACGTTCAGTTCGGGGAAGGCGGCGCAGGAACATTTTCAGACGGAAAACTGAATACTCTGGTAAACGACCCTGACGGACGGAACTACAGAGTTTTGGAGATTTTCGTAGAAAACGGAGCGCCAGAAGAGATTTTATATCAGAATAAGCCTCATATCGGAACAGACATTCTTACAAAAGTGGTACAAAATATACGGAAATATATTCTTTCCCACGGCGGGGAGGTAAGATTTTACTCACAGGTAACAGACCTGGTTATCACACAGGAAGAAGGAGTACGGCGTATATCGGCCCTCAGAGTGTGCAGACCTGCCGGCATGAAAGAAAAAAGCGATGAACAGGAAGCTAAGGTCTTAGATACAGAAATCGCAGTGCTTGCCATCGGACACAGCGCACGCGATACATTTTCCATGCTCCAAGGTCACAACATTCCTATGGAGGCAAAATCCTTTGCCGTCGGAATACGCATGGAGCATCCACAGGAAATGATTAACCGGGCACAATACGGAGCCGTCCATGACTTAAAGCTTCCGGCAGCGGCTTACAAATTGACGGCAAAGCTGAGCGATGGAAGAGGAGTCTACACCTTCTGCATGTGTCCCGGCGGCTATGTGGTCAACGCATCCTCAGAGGAGGGACGTCTTGCGGTCAACGGTATGAGTTACCATGCAAGAGAAGGCGTCAATGCCAACAGTGCAGTGGTGGTGACGGTCACACCCGATGATTATAAAAATCCGGCGGCGCCTGCGACCACTAACACAGACCCGCTTTTGGGAATGGAGTTCCAGCGCAGACTGGAAGAAGCTGCATATAAGGCAGGAAACGGGAAAATCCCTGTCCAGCTTTTCGAAGATTTCTGCGAAAACCGGCCCTCCAAAGGCCCGGGTAAAATTAATCCCCAGATGAAGGGCGGCTATACATGGGGAAATGTAAGAGCCGTCTTCCCGGAAGAACTGGCAAAAGCCATAGAAGAGGGCGTCTTTTCCTTCGGAAAACGCCTCAAGGGTTACTCACGTCCGGACGCTGTTGTTTCCGGCGTTGAAAGCCGCACCTCATCCCCGGTGCGCATCCTTAGAGACGCTGCCTTTCAGAGTGAGATTGCAGGACTTTATCCCTGCGGCGAAGGAGCCGGATACGCAGGGGGAATTACCTCCGCCGCAATTGACGGCCTGAAAGTTGCACAGGCGATTGCAGAAGAGTACCGCCCTTTTTAAAGAACTATCCCTTTTTTCCCCATGCTCGATAGAGCCACACCGCACTTATCACGTCCGCCACAAAGAACAGGTGCAGTATGATATGAAGAAGGGCGAAGCCTTTTGCAATTCGTCCTTCTCTTAACAAGCTCACAATAACGCTGATCCCATACATCGATGAAGTCAGCATCAGACATACATCCACCGCAGCCAGAACCCCCACAAGAATCGGAGACACAATAAGAAACGCCGGCACCACCATGGCAAGTATCAAAAGCATCCCTATCACAAAAACCCCGACATAAAAAGGAATATGTATAAGCTTAACCGCCATATCCCAGAACCCCGGCCCCCGTCTTGTATCCTCCAAAGGATACGACCAGGCATTCCACACATTCCACCCATACACAACAATCGTTAAAAAAATATACCCCGGAAGAATCCGTCCATACTCCGGAGAAACCAACACGAACACCGACAAATACGGCCATCCCATCAAAACAATAGGAGCAGCCTTCCTGATTCCATCCATAATTCCATCTCCATTCATCAACTCTACGAATATTGTACTACGTTATACTCTCAATTACAATTCCGTTCACCGCCGATTTTCGTCCGCCGCCACCAATCCCCCGCTTTCGACACCCTGCTCACACTTTAAGAAATTTTTAATGTGATAACTCTATACACCGTTTCCGAAATATGGTAAAATGTATTGAGTTTTCAGATAGACAAAAACGAGGAGGAGTACATATGAAGGGAGCAGGAGGCAAGAATTCCTGGGCTTTATTCCTGTTTATCCTGACAGGAATCGTACTTGGAGGTTTTATCGGTATGCTGGCTGAGGGAGTGCCGGCATTAAGCTGGCTGGGGTATGGCCAGTCCTTCGGACTGGAAGAACCGGTAATCTTGAATTTCGGGATTCTGGTGCTGACGTTCGGCCTGTCGATTAAGATTACCATCGCAAGTATTGTGGGAGTGGTTCTTGCTGTCATTATTTATCGTTTCTTATAGAGTCTGTTATAAGTGTCGTACGAATCCAAAGATGAGATGAAGCAGTCAAATACCATAAAAGAGATGCCAAAGACGGAACGCCCTTATGAAAAATGCGAACGAAAAGGGGCGAAGAGTTTAAGTGATGATGAGCTGTTGGCTGTGCTGCTGCGTACAGGCACTCATGGAGAGAATGCACTGGACTTGGCAAGGAGGATTCTCTACCATGCCGGAGAGCCCGGAATTTTAGGGCTTCACCAGTTCAGCGTGGAGCGGCTTATGATGGTCAGGGGCATCGGGAAGGTGAAAGCAATTCAGCTTTCCTGTATCTCCGAGCTTGCAAAGAGGCTTTCCAAGGCATGTTATCAGGAGGCCTTGTGTTTTGCTAATCCGGGAACTATTGCCAGATACTATATGGAGGATATGCGCCATGAGAAGCAGGAGCTGATGAAGCTTCTTATGTTGAATACAAAAGCGAAGCTGGTCGGGGAGACGAATATATCGAAGGGGACGGTGAACGCCTCGCTGATTACGCCTAGAGAACTGTTTATAGAAGCATTACAGAAGAATGCAGTGTCCATTGTTATTATGCATAACCATCCCAGCGGCGACCCGACTCCAAGCCGGGAAGATATGCTGACAACCAAAAGAATCTTAGATGCAGGAGCATTGATTGGAATTGAGCTGTTAGATCATATTATTATTGGGAATAATTGTTATGTAAGTTTTCG
>CATLIP010000021.1 GCA_949957035.1 uncultured Lachnospiraceae bacterium | reverse complement strand
GCCTGGGTTCTGTAGACATACGTTTTTCTCTTGTAGCCTCTACCTTTTTGATGGATTCCATCATATTCTCTGGATATGGTGTATACATGTTTACGCCCTCCCTTACTTCTCAATCTCTCTGGTATTATAAAGTTCCTGCATCTCTGTGATTGGCTTCTGCATAATCTGCTCAATCAGCTCGTCATACTCGCCTTTATTGATTTCTTCTACACGGTCTGCAAGATGCTCAGTCTTAGGCGCGATGTATTTTCCTGTAAGCCTTCTTGCCAGAACACCTACATGGGGATGAGAGATACCTGCCGGACATCTTACGGTACAGCAGCCGCACCCGATACAGTCGAAGGATTCCTCCGCACACTTCTCGAACTCGCCCCGCTGCGCGTATGCGATGTACTGCATAACATTCAGATCCTGGGTACATGCCTTTGTGCAGGCATTACATCCGATACAGCTATAGATTTCCGGATAGAGTTCCATCATGATCTGCTGAGTCGGTTTGATATCCTCAATGTCATAGGTTCTCTTATCAGTCGGGAAAAATGGAATACTTGCCACATACATTCCCTCTTCCACCTGAGTCTGGCAGGCAAGGCAGGTCTTTAATTCATTTTTTCCCTTGATACGGTATACGGTCGCACAGGCTCCGCAGAAACCATGACGGCAGCCGCATCCTCTTTTCCATGTATAGCCGGCGTATTCCATGGCGGTCATAATTGTAAGGTCTGCCGGAACACTGTAACGCTTACCGCTAAAATATACATTTACCATATTTTCCATGTTATTCGTATCCTTTCTATAAGTTAAATGGCTGCGTAACGCCATGCACTGCTCAAAACCGCTGCTTCGCAGCTCTTCCGCAACGTCCCGTTGCTACGTTTTTCGCCGAATGGGCGTTTTGCCCATTCTTGGATATATATTCATGGTTCTTAGTATGCAAGCATACACGAACCCTGCATATATATCCCTGCATGGCTAAACTGGTGAGCCTTTAATATTCATTGGGAAGTTCGTCGATTTCATCATAACGGAACACAGGGCCGTCTTTGCAGACATACTTCGAGCCGATATTGCACCGTCCGCATTTGCCGACTCCGCACTTCATACGCAGCTCTAATGTGGTATACACCTGTTCCGTCGTAAATCCAAGCTCCTTTAATCCTGCAAGTACGAACTTAATCATAATCGGAGGCCCGCAGACCAATGCCGTCCTGTCTGTGTCGAATCCCAGCTCTTTTACGTAGTTCGGAACAAAACCCACATGTCCGTCCCAGTTATCCTGTTCCCTGTCGATGGTCAGATAGACGTTCACGCCCTCTGCCTTCATCCAGACTTCCTGTATCTCTTTTAACTGAACCAAATCCTCCGCAGAACGGGAACCATAGACAATATCCACCGTCCCATAATTCTCACGGTTATCCAGCACATAGTTGATCACAGAACGAAGGGGCGCAAGCCCGATACCGCCTGCAATGAATAGCAGGTTCTTACCTCTAAGCTCCGTCTCTACCGGAAAGGAATTGCCGTAGGGTCCCCGGACCGTAATCTCATCGCCCACCTCTAAGCTGTGGAGATAGTCCGTCAGGATACCGCACTGCTTAATACTGAATTCCTGATACTCTTTATTGGTCGGAGAAGAAGTAATGGAAAACATACCCTCGCTGATTCCAGGCGCGCAGACCATGGCGCACTGTCCCGGCATATGCTCGAAAAGCTTGCCGCCCTCGGGAGCATTGACCCGGAACGTCTTTACATCCGGCGTCTCCTGACGGATATCCGTAATCACGCCCACCTGAGGAATCAGCGTATCTAATGTATAATTCTTATGACATGTACATTCACCCATTATTTTTCACCTCCCTGATTCTGAAACGCCTTCACAACCTTCACAATGTTAAGGGCCTGGGGGCATTTCTCCACACAGCGGCCGCATCCTACGCAGGAGTACATTCCGTCGTTATTCGCCGGATAATACACCAGCTTGTGCATGAACCTCTGGCGGAACCTCTGCATCTGGCTGGTACGGTTGTTGCCGTGGGCCATCATCGTAAAGTCTGAGTACATGCAGGAATCCCAGCATCTATAACGGGATACGCTGTTTCCTGCCGTATAATCCTTGATATCATAACACTGGCAAGTAGGACATACAAAGGTACAGGTGCCGCATGCCAGACATGGCTTGTATAACTCTTCCCAAACCGGGGAATCGAATTTCTCGGAAAGGGCGTCCCCGTTCCAGCCTTCCAGGGAAAGGTTCATATAGGGCAGTTTCTCCACAATGTTATGGATATTTTCTTTTTCCGCCTCTACTTTCGCCTCGCCGTCTGCGTCGTCTGTAAAAAGCTCTTTCACGGCTTCCGTAAGCGCTTCCCCTTTTTCTGTCAATGCCTTCCAGTAGAGTTCTTCCCCTGCCGTCCATACCGCAACGTCGGAAGCCGGGTTTGCAGCGTCCACGCCGAATACCTTACAGAAACAAGTTTCCTCCGGCTCATGGCAGGCAAAAGCGACAATCGTCCCATGGTCCCTTCTTGCCGCATAGAACGTATCCACCGGGTCGGACAAAAATACATTGTCCAATACTTCCATGCCTTTTACGTCGCAGGCTTTCATGCCGAACACTACAAAATCCTGCTCTTTTAAGCTCTCCGGCTCGATGGACATCTTCTTTCCCTCTTTTCGGACCGTGTAAAGCCCTTCACTCTGGGGGAAAAATGCGTCTTTTGCCGATTTTACGGTCTTTAACGTGTCAAGGTCTACTTCCGCATCCTTGCTCCAAGCCCCGAAGTTGGTCTGCCCAGCGGTCTTTACCGGAACATACAGCTCTTGCTTATCCGCGATTAACTGGAATAATGCGGAAAGATTTTCTTTAGCTATCTTGTACATACATTATCCCCTCTTTCCTACAATACTTGGTTCCGCGTCCTCAAACGTATAGTCGGTAAGCGGCGCCGTTGACTCGGTATCTGCCCCTGCCTGATATTCACCGTATAATTCATCAATGTCCTTAATAAATTTGCGGTTGAACAGATGAAGCGGGATTCCCTGGGGGCATACACGGCTGCACTCGCCGCAGTCCGTACACCTTCCCGCCACATGGAACGCACGGATGATATGGAACATCTTCTCCTCGAAGGAATCCACATTTGCCTTCTGGGAGCTGTCAAACTTGTTGCTGTCGAACACACACTTGCGGCAGCTGCATGCCGGACAGGCATTTCTACAGGCGTTGCAGCGGATACATTTGCTTAACTCGCTCTGGAAAAATGCAAATTTCTCCTCCGGGCTCATGGCCTCGATCTTCGCTACCTCATCGAAACGCTCAGCATCCTTGGTATCCTTGGATTCCCCGATCTGCTCGTCAAAAATCATATGGTCTTTGCCTTTGCAGACATGGCATCTCTCTAACATGGCGTCTGCGTACGCAAGGGTCTTTTCCCCGTAAATGGTCTGAATTTTTAAGCTTTCTGCCTCGTCCGTAATCTCTGCGCCTTCGATGCTCTCAATTCCTTTGATTCCCTGCTTCTTGATTCTCTCAATATCCAGTTTACCTTTGCACCCTACACCGACGATGTACGCCTTGTCCCTGTCTACCCGGTGTTCTTTGATTAACTGGTTAAAGCTATATGTATCGCATGGCTTTAAACAGACCATAGTCTTCCCGTCAAGTTTGGAAGCCTCAATCATATATTTGCTCAAATTCGCCCCGCAGAAACCATTATAAACAAAATCTTTTAACTCTTCTTCCGTCTCGAAGTAAGCCGGTTCCGGATTATAAGGCAAGTCTCCGGATTTCCATCCGAGAACCCGTGCCACAGTCCCGTCTGCCAGCAGCTCTTTTGCACGATTTATTAGCTCTTGCATCTCAAATCCCCCAATCTTACGGTTTCACCGAGAGAATAGATTTTCTCCACAAAACTGTTCATCGTGTCGGAGAACTTCACGCCCTCTGCCGCAGACACCCACTCCACGCGGGTACGCCCGTTTTCCACGCCGATGTAATCAAGCATGGAGAACAGAAGCGTCATACGCCTCCTTGCGTAGTAATTTCCGGTGCTATAGTGGCAGTCTCCCGGGTGGCATCCGCACATAATGACTCCGTCCGCGCCTTTTTCAAATGCCCGCAGAATGAACATGGGATTCACACGGCAGGAGCATGGCACACGGATAATCTTCACGTCGGCAGGGTAGGTCAAGCGGCTGCTCCCGGCCAGATCGGCTCCCGCATAGCTGCACCAGTTACAGCAGAACGCTACAATCTTAGGTTTGAATTCTTTATTTTCTAACGGCATATTGCATCCACCTCCGCTATAATCTGTCTATTTGAGAATCCTTGCAGATCCATGGCGCCTGACGGACATGCAACGGTACATGCGCCGCAGCCCTGGCAGAGCGCATTGTTGACTACTGCCACCCGGCGCGTCTCGCGGATTCCATGGTCATTGACCTCTTGGTCTTCATAAGTAATCGCACCGTAAGGACACACATTCTCACAGGTCGAACATCCGTTACACAGCAAGGTATCTGCCTTGGCGGTACACGGGTTCGTCATCAGCTTATCCTTGGCAAGCAATCCGATGGCTTTCACGGCAGCGGCTCCTGCCTGCGCCACCGTCTCCGGGATGTCTTTCGGTCCCTGGCAGACGCCGGATAAGAAGATTCCCGCTGTGGGCGACTCTACCGGACGAAGCTTTGCATGAGCCTCCGTCAGGAAGTTGTTGGTGTCAATACTTGCAGTCAGCATGGTCGCAATCTTGCGCACGTCCGGATTCGGCTCGATGGCCGTAGCAAGGACTACCATATCCGCTTCTTTCAAAATCTGCCGGTTGTCAAGCAGGTCTGAACCCTGTACCAGCAATTTCCCGTCTGGCTTAAGAATTACCTTCCCCACCTGTCCCTTGATATAATTCACTCCATACTGCTCTACCGCTCTTCTGTAGAACTCGTCGAAGTTCTTGCCGGGAGTACGTACGTCGATATAGAATACCGTCACGTTCACGTCCGGATATTTGTCCCTTATCAGCATCGCATGTTTTGCCGTGTACATACAGCAAATCTTGGAACAATAGGGTTTTCCTCTGTCATCGGAGCAGCGGCTTCCCACGCACTGGATAAAAACAATCTCCTTAGGCGCTTTTCCGTCGGAAAGACGCTCTAAATGACCATGGGTCGGTCCTGCCGCATTCATCACACGTTCCAATTCCAAGGATGTAATGACGTCCTTGCTCTGGCTGTAAGCATACTCGTCATATTTGTCAAGGTTGATGGTGTCAAACCCTGTGGCGACTACGATCGCACCGTATTTCTCTGAAATAATCTCGTCCTTCTGCTCATAGTCGATGGCTCCTGCCTGACATACTTTGGAGCAGATACCGCATTTTCCGGTCTTGAATTTGATACACTCATTGCGGTCAATCACCGGAACGTTCGGGATTGCCTGTGCAAACGGCGTATAAATGGCGCTTCTTGTGTTAAGGCCACGATTAAATTCGCTTGGCGCTTTCTTGGACGGGCATTTCTCCTGGCAGACGCCGCAACCCGTACATTTGTCCATATCCACGCTTCTTGCTTTCTTTCGGATATCTACGGTGAAATCACCCACGAATCCGCTGACTTTTTCCACTTCACTGTATGTATAAATGGTAATCTTCTCATGGGCTGACGCTTCCACCATCTTAGGGGTCAGGATACATGCAGAACAGTCAAGGGTCGGGAAGGTCTTGTCAAGCTGCGACATCCTTCCGCCGATGCTCGGGGTCTTCTCCACGATATCCACTTCATAACCTGCGTCTGCAATGTCAAGGGCTGTCTGGATGCCGGCGATACCTCCGCCGATAACCAGCGCACGCTTGGTAACGCGGCTCTCTCCCGCCTGAAGCGGCGTGTTTAAGTTCACCTTTGCAACTGCCGCCCGCATCAGGATAACCGCCTTCTTGGTCGCCTCATCCATATCCTTATGAATCCATGAACAGTGTTCACGGATGTTGGCGATCTCCACCATATACGGATTCAATCCTGCGCGCTCGGCCGCCTTCCGGAACGTAGCCTCATGCATACGCGGGGAACAGGAACATACTACGATTCCTGACAAATGCTTCTCGGCAATCGCCGCCGCAATCTTCGCCTGTCCGGCTTCGGAACACATATACTGATAATCCTCGGCATGGACAACCCCCGGCTCCATGAGCGCCATCTCTGCTACTTTATTTACGTCTACCGTAGCGGCAATATTGCTTCCGCAATGGCAGACAAATACTCCTATCCGCTGCACTTTTTTCTCACCTCCTGTACCTTCTGTATGCACTTACTAATAACTGCTGCGGAAGCTCCGGGTCTAAAAGCTCCGGAATCTCGTCTGCCAGCAGATAATTCTGGCCTTTTTGGCGCACGACGACCTGTCTTGCGGCGTCAATCAGCTTCCCTGGTTTTACGTCGCGGGGACATCTTTCCACACACGCGAAACAGGAAAGACATTTCCACAGTGACTTAGAATTTACCAGGCTTTCAATATCTTCATTGATTACGTAGGACACAAACTGATGGGGCTTGATATCCATCTCGTTGTAGGACGGGCAGGTGGCGGAACATTTGCCGCACTTCATACATTTCAGCGGATTCACGCCGCTGATTTCCTTAATCAGCTCCGCCTGTTTCTTTTCAGAACTCATGATTTTGGCA
This sequence comes from uncultured Lachnospiraceae bacterium, assembly GCA_949957035.1. The sequence goes on along the minus strand of CATLIP010000021.1, from coordinate 8,350 downwards.
CCTCCTCTTTCACTCCCAGAGCCTCGGCAAGCAGTTCGGTAAAGTAGACCACCGGAAGTTTTTTGCCTGTACTCTTATTCAGGTTATACAGGCAGAGCGGACATGCCGTAGTCAACATCTGCGCCCCAAAGCCTTCTGCGCTGTCCATGATCTTTTCACACATATTTTTGGACATTTCTTTCTCTTTCAGGGAAATGTACCCGCCGCAGCATTCATTGCGGTACGGATAAATAACCGGCTCTGCGCCGATGGCGCGGATAAAATCCTCGATGATCTTCGGGTTCTCCGGGTCGTCAAAACTTAACAGCTTGCTCGGACGAAGGAGGAGACACCCATAGTATGCACCGATTTTCTTTCCCGTCAGAGGATTCGTCACTTTCTTCTTCAATTCGTCAAATCCTACTCTGTCGCGAAGGACTTCCAGGAAATGAAGAACTACCGTCTCGCCCGCATAAGGTTCTTCAAGCTCCATGTAATTGTTCGCCCTGGTGCGGATGTCTTCTACGTTCTTCATGTCGTCATTGACACGTTTGATGACATGATGGCATGCGGAACACATGGTCACCAGTTCTTGTCCCTTCTCCTTCGCCGCATTTAAGGCGCGCACAGAAGACAACTTCGTGGCGATTTCGTCAGAACCAAGAGGGTAGACCCCGCCACAGCACTGCCAGTCTTCGATCTCTTCTAACTCGATTCCCAGAGCCGCTGCTGAAGCCCTTGCATAAACATCCAGATCCTTTGCCTTTGTTCTCAAAGTGCATCCCGGATAATAACTGTACTTCATAGTTCTCGCTGTCCTTTCTTACTATATTTTGTCGAAACTTCATTCTTAATATTAATATGAAGTTTTTCATAAGTCAATGATTCTGTAGCAGTCACCATTTATACCCAATCGTACCTGACCGCTTACAAGAATCTCTCGAATTACAGTTCAATCTGTGCGATGACAGCTTTTAACGCATCCGCACTTGCCTTTAACTTGCCTACCTCTTCCTCTGTTAGAGCCATTGGAATCTTGCCCTGAATACCGTTAGGGCCAACCAAAGCCAATGTGCTTAAACATACGTCTTCAATTCCATATTCTCCATGCATCATGGAAGATACGGTGGTCACGGACTCGGAAGCGGACATCAGAATGCTGCATAATCTACAGACGCCTCTCGTGACTGCATAGAAGGTCGCTCCCTTGTTGGCAATAATCTTGCCGCCGGATTTCTGCACGTAGGTAAGCATTGCGTCTTTGTCCAATTCTTTGGCGTCTTTTCCAAGATGCGGCATCATTGCTACAAAATCGTCTACGTTAACGCCTGCAATCCGCGCCGCAGACCATGGAATAAAGGAAGTATCCCCATGCTCGCCAAATACGTATGCATGAATATTTCTCTGTGCAACTTTAAAATGTTCGGAAAGTCCGCAACGGAGTCTCGCGGAATCTAAGACAGTTCCGGAACCGATAATCTGATTCTCCGGAATACCTGAAATCTTTGTGAAAACATAGGTCATAACATCCACCGGATTGCTTACAATAATATAAAGCGCCTTTGGTGCCGCCTTTACAATCTCCGGTGTGATCTGCTTTAAGATATTAACGTTGGTCTGTGTCAGCTCGATTCTGGTCTGGCCCGGCTTACGCGCAATTCCGGATGTGATGATTACAATGTCGGAGTCCTTCGCATCCTCATACTCGCCTGCAACAATAGCTACCGGATCTCTGAAACAGGTCCCCTGCTCGATATCCATGACCTCGCCTTCTACCTTCTCCTTGTTGATGTCGATCAGAACGATCTCAGATGCCATGTCCTCGCCGGACAATGTGTACGCAATTGTGGCGCCTACGCTTCCGGCGCCAATGATTGTGACTTTGCAGCTCATGTTTTCTTCTCCTTCTCTATGCATTTTCTACTGATTCTGGAATACCGGTTCTCTCTAGCTTATGCCGGTACGCCTGGCGTCAGAACCTCTGTGTAATCTGTCGTTTCCTGCCGCCTTATGAAAATATTATAGCATATTGACAATTAATTAACAAGCATTTGATTGTAGAAATTTTAACAATATATTTCCCCATCTTTTATCCAATTTGACGAAAAACATAGATTCCGGTCGAAAACCCTTAAATGAAGAAGGTGCAAAACCTTTATTATTCAATAAAGACTTTGCACCTTTGGTTAAGGCTAATTTATTTCTTTGTTGTTTGCAAGGATATTTTTCTTGCGTATTTTCAGCTTCGCTCTTTCTTTTTCATCCGTTTCTCTGTCAATTAATTCATCGACAAAAGTGATTAATGCGTTATACACTTCAAACTGTTCGTCGCTCATGCCCATATTATCACCTCACTTTTAAAGTGCCGTTTACTTCGTATTTTCATTATATCAATAAGTGATTTCGGTGTAAAGCCTTTATTCATGCAAAAAGCTGCTTATCCAGAATCAACCGGAAAAGCAGCCCCTCATGCATAATATGACTTCTAATCTCTTACCTTGTCATCATTGACGCCGTCATTGTTATCATTGATGTTATGATTGTCGTCCTTCCCATCCAGAGCGTCTCCCACATCATCAATTCCGTCACGAACATCGTCTCCGATTTCATCGGCTATATTGTCTCCGTCGTTACGATCACGGTCCGTACCATCGGTAGCTCCGTTGGTATTTCCATTATTAGTGCCGCCATTGTTGGTATTGCCGTCGTTTGCCGCATTGTTATTTGCCGCATTGTCATCTGCGTTGCCGTCGCTGCCGCAGGCAGTCATGCCAAGCATTGCGCCTGTACACATCAGGATCAGTACCATTTTCTTTAACTGTTTCATGTCAAATTCTCCCTTTCATGTATCTTTATCTGTAATCAAGTAATACTTGTTACCAGTAATATCTGCAAAATAAAGAATACTATACACAAAAAGTAATTTTGTCCATGGTTTTATTTTCCAAAAAATTAGAATCATCCACTGTATCCTCTTCGTCCGGATTTTGACACAATCCCCGGTATATGTAAAATCTTTAACAAAATAGTAAAAGTTATTATTTTCCAGAATCTCTACTTGAACTATCAGTCAGATTTTGATATAATGAACAAAGATTTAGAATAGAATATTAATACAACTGCTAAAAGAGGAAGAATGAGATGAAGAATGAGATGAAGAAAAAAAAGATTAATTCAATCCGAAAGCAAATCTTATCAGGATACCGGCATGTAATCCTGGTAATGTGCCTGTTGGTTGCAGTTTCCCTGATCTCACTCATACAGATCAGCAGAGATTACCGCGTTGTATCCAATAACCGGGATAATCAGGCTGCTACCCAGTCCGCATTGGCGAAACACTATGAATGGCTGGAGATGTACAACGAAAGCATTGTGAACGGAACAGAATTTAAGGGAAGCCTGGATTATAACACCTGTCTTCTGGGGCAATGGTTGTCAGGGGTGAGCGACTCAGACCTTTCCGACACCGTAATCCGCACTGCTTTGGATGAGACTCAGGAACCCCATCAGAAGATGCACACGCTGGCATCCGAGATCTTAGAACTGGCGAAAAACGACCAGGCAGCCGCATACAAAAGATTCAATGAGGAACTCAAACCTTTGACGGAAAAGGTAATCCAGGGGTTAGACAAGATTTCGACACAGTATAAGGAGATTGCCAATCAAGCCTCCGAAAAGATGGATAGACTGATTTTTATCATGATTGTCTTAAATATTGTGTGCGCTCTAGTTGGATTCATCGTTGCCATATTCTACGGAACCCGCTCGGCAAGACAGATTAGCCGGCCGATTACAGCCGTAGCCGAATGGTCAGAAAAGCTTTCCGTGGGCGCAGACGAGATTGATTTCGACCAGCAGGTACTGAAAGGCAACGAAGACAATGAGATTGGCTCCATGATTCAGTCATTCCAGCGGATGGTAGACAGCATCCATGAGAACGTAGAAGTGGTAAAACGCCTTGCTCAGGGCGACATGACCGTATTCGTCAACATCCGCTCCCATGAAGACTCCCTTGGACGGAACCTGTACCACCTTGTACAGTCCAACGACTTTATGTTTGCGCGGATTATAGAGATAGCCATGTCTGTTGCAACCGCATCACAGAACATCGCCAATGCAAGCCAGATGCTTGCCGACACAGCGTCAAAACAGGTTGTTGCCATTAATGAGTTAAACAGTTCCACAGACGAAACCAGAGAACTGGTAAGACAGAACGGAGTTGAGGTTCAGCATGCCACCGACTTGTCCCACTCCATCCTGCAGGATATGCAGGACAGTAATGCCAAGATGGGACTGTTGGTTGAATCCGTAGACGAGATTAACAAGTCCTCACAGAAGATCGCCAACGTCATCAAACTGATTGACGATATCGCATTCCAGACGAATATTCTTGCCTTGAACGCCGCAGTCGAAGCTGCCCGCGCCGGAGAAGCCGGAAAGGGATTCGCTGTCGTTGCAGATGAAGTACGTGTACTGGCTCTCAAGAGCGCAGATGCGGCAAACGAAAGCAAGCAGTTGATTGAAGCCACCATGCGCGCAACAAAAGACGGAAGCCAGACCAGTTCAGAAGCATTTGAGACCTTCCAGCACGTTGTGGATGATCTGGACAGCATTATTGAGACAGTGAACCGTATCTCTGACTCCTCACAGAAACAAGAAGATGCTATTTCACGTATCCATGAGCAGGTTGAATTTATCAACGAGTCCATCACTTCTAACCTGTCCGTGAACGAAGAAGCTGCTGCTGCAAGCACTGAGATGAGGGAAGACGCAAGGCTGCTTGAGGATGAGATGAACCAGTTCAATCTCCGCCAGAGAAAGATGGGCCACGCATACATCCCGCCAGAGAAACGGGGCGATGAGGAATTCATCCGCCAAGCGAACGAGAATTACCAGAAAGCCCTCAAGACAGGTAAGTTTGAATTTGCAGATGAATTTGCTTCCGGGAAATAAAACAAAAAAAGATCCTGTTATATTACATAAGAGACGATACAACATTTTTGTATCGTCTCTTTTTCTCGAATCTCTTTCCAATTTCCGCTGACACGAACCGGCTGCTTACTCCATACTTTTCCTGATACGCAGGATGTTCTGCCCGTCCTTGTACTCATAAGTGATTTCATCCATACTCTTCTTCACCATATAAATCCCAAGCCCGCCAATCTCCCGCTCCTCCAGGGAAAGCCCCACATCCGGGTCTTCCTTAGAAAGAGGGTCATAGGGAACCCCCTTGTCGATGAAAGACACCACCACCGAAAGAGGCGTATCCACAACCTCCACGCGGACGGTCGCCGCCCCTACGCCGGGATGATAGGCATAATGGGCAATATTTCCGAAAAGCTCGTCAATGGCAATGTCAATCTGCATCTGTGCCTTCACAGGGCATCCAAGGGCCTCAAGCTGCTCATCCACAAATGCCGTCACCTGCATAATATTCTCTACCGTTGCATCTATGGTTAGTTCCTTCATTCCTCCACCTTCATTCTTTCCTTATATTCCAGACAAAGCATGGTAATATCATCAAACTGAGGAGCATCCCCGACAAATGCGTCAATGTCCTCTTTCACAGAGCTAAGCAACGTTTCCGGAGACGCCGCCCCATTCTTTGACAGAACCTCTCCTAACCGCTCCATTCCATATAGTTCCATCTCCCGGTTGGTCGCCTCCGTCACCCCGTCCGTATACTGGAAAATCTTATCCCCAGGCTCAAGCTGCATCGACCCGCACCGGTAACGAATCCCCTCCATACCGGCAAGCACAAAGCCCGCGCGGATTTTGTAAGTCTCAAAACCATTTCCCTTACAGATAAAGGGAATCTCATGTCCTGCATTGACAAACATAAGCTCACCCGTCACCAGATCCAGTACGCCTTCAAACGCCGTGATGAACAGCCCTTCGCTGTTAGACTCGCACAACAGCTCGTTGACCTCCGTAAACACTTCTCCCAGATCCCGCTCTGGTTTCGTATGGTCCTTAATCAACGTCTTGCCAATCACCATGAACAGCGCCGCCGGGACTCCTTTCCCTGACACATCCGCCACCACAATGGCAAGATGACGCTCATCCACCATAAAGAAATCGTAGAAATCACCGCCAACCTCCTTTGCCGGATTCATCGTCGCATAGATGTCGAACTCCGTCCGCTCCGGAAACGCAGGGAAAATGCAGGGCAGCATAGACGCCTGAATATTCCTTGCAATATCCAGCTCCGTCCCAATCCGTTCCTTCTCCGCCGTAATCCGCGACAGATTCTCAATGTAATCCTTCAGGCTGTCGGTCATATGGTTAAACGCCTCCGAAAGAAGCGCAGTCTCATCGTCCGACTCCACTGTAATCCGGTAATCCAGATTGCCGCCGCTGATCTGCCCGGCTCCTTCGGTCAGCGTATAGATTGGCCGGGTCAGCCGTCTGGCAAACTTATTGGACAGGAAAATGATAACGGCCGTAATCAATAACGCAATCACCACGAACATTCCAGCCATCAGCCTAATCTTTGCATTGATATTCTCCGTGGTCTGAATGGTAATGCTACTGATATTCTCCTGCAAGTCGTTGATATGGGTCACAATCGACGCATCATCCAGCCCAATCACCGTCACCATCACCCAGCTCGTCGTCGTCAGCGGCGAATATGCAAGATAGGACTCTTTCCCATCTAACTCCACCTGAGAGATACCGGAGCCTCCCTGCCGAATCCGTTCCATAACGACGGTCAGCTTTCCGTTTTCTGTCTCCATCAAATTATCCCGAAAACGGTTAATCTCGCTGTTCTCATCAGGATTGGCATTTGCAATCACATTCATACTACCGGTATTCAATAGGAACGCATAGCCGCTCTCCCCAATGCTGGTACTCTGCACCATTTCCTGAATATTCTCAATCAAGCCTCCGCTTCCTGCCACGCCTACAAGCCTGCCGTCCACATAGACCGGCATAGAACAAATCAGCGCCACCCCGCGCCCGGAGCTGTCCTGAATCGGGTGGCTCCAATAGACCCCGCCTGCCCCAAGCTTCGCCGCTTCCTTATACCAGGAAGACTGTCTTGCATCATATTCTACCATAGAAGCCGTCAGCGTGTCAGCCAGCACATCAATTCCCGAAGATTCCAGACAGAAATAGGAGGCGCCGATTCCACTGTACGTACCGTCGCCGTTGTCAAAATTACGGATACCCCCTAATGCATTTTCCAAATGACGTGCAAGATACAATTCCCGCCTCATAGAACCGGTCAGGCTTGCCTCGTCAAGCCTCGCCTTTACCACGGTTCCGTCCTTCTCCACAATAGAGTCCGGCGCCATCACAGACCGGGGCGCGCGCAGATGGAAAGAAAACGCTCCCAGCGTCTCCGACGGATAATTGCAGGAAAAATCATAGGCATCTACCGGAAGCTCTCCGTCCGACCGTCCCTGGGTATAAAACTCCTGGTTGGAATAGACCTCCTGTGCAGCCATCGCCACCAGCCTTGTCTGGTTCAGAATCAGATTCAGGCTCATATCTGCAAGGCTGCTCTTATTCTCAGCCATTGCCTGAAGCTCCTCCTGCTTCTGCGTCTGCAAAGCATCCGTCGCGTCTGCCGCCGTCTGCTCGTTCAGGTCTTGCAGGCCATCCGTGGTATTCTGCCGTATCCGCCAGATTTCAAAACCCGAAGCCGCGCCCAGAAGCAGAATCGAGGCAAGGGAAATCGACAGTACCAGCCGTACCACCTTATTTTTAATTGTTTTCAATCCTTTCAATCCTCCTTCTGTAAAACTTGATATTTTTCAGTCGTTCTGATGCAGCCGAATATAGGAAAGCAGCCGTTCTCCATCCTCATGCAGGTGGATATCCTCATAGCGAATCACCTGCCCGCCCGTGTAAGCCAGCAGCATATACTCTTCCTTTATCTGCAAGGGTTTCAGCCCGGTAAAGAAAAATCCCTCTTTCCTAAGCATTTCATACCCGTAGACAGCCGATGAATCGCAAAGATTCAGATAACAGAGTACCGTTGCATCCTCCCGCCGCCTAATCTGTCCCATCCGGTCAGACAGCCTGTCCGGGAAATCCGTCCCAATCTTCTGAACCGTCCAAATGTAGGAGTTGTGTTCCTTCTCTTCCTTCCACCCCATCTGTGTCTTTTCACTTACAGGCAGCCTTAGGGTCTGATCCATCCGGCACTCCACCCCAAGCTCATGGTAAATCCGCTGCACCTCCCCTGTATGCTGCGAAGGGCAATACAGTGCTTTGTCAAATTCCCTGCACTCCCTCCCTGTCTGAGCATCCGTTCGGAACAATAAAACGAGCGATGGGATTTGGTTACTTCCTGCTGAAAGGCCTGCGGAAAGTGACAGGGGAATTTGCGCTCATGTGCCTGGGATATAATATCAAACGGGCG
>CATLIP010000020.1 GCA_949957035.1 uncultured Lachnospiraceae bacterium | reverse complement strand
GCCGGCAAGGGAATCGGACGGGAGGCTGCGCTTGCCGTCGCCGCAGAGGGCGCGGCAGTCGCAGCCGTTGCCAGAACCCAGGCAGACCTTAATGAGACGGTAAAAATGATTGAAGATAGGGGTGGTTCTGCCGCCGCCTTTTCCCATGACCTTACCATAGGTACGGAAGTACAGGCAATGGTCGATGAGGTAATAGAAAAGTATGGAAAAATAGATATTCTTGTGAACAATGCAGGCGGATACCCGTCTGAGGTCTACAAAAATATCGAACATCAGGCAATCAAGCTCTGGGAGTGGTCGGAAGAACAGTGGGATCAGATTATTAAGACCAATGTCCGTATCCCATTTTTATGCATGAAGCATGTGCTTCCGGTCATGATTTCCCAAAAAGGCGGGAAAGTCGTCAGCGTTTCCTCCCGCATGGGACGGATTGCCTCTCAGATGGGCGCATATGCCGTAGCCAAGGGCGCCATCATTACCATGACCAAGACCGCCGCCATCCAGACGCAGGAATACGGTATTCAGGTCAACGCCGTATCGCCCGGAATCGTAGATACGCCGGGCCAACGGGTGTATAACCATTCCGTCGGGCAGGACAATGTAAAGATGGGCAGCGCGGCTGATGTGGCAAAGGCAATCGTTTACCTGCTGTGCGATGCGCCTCCGGTCATGACAGGACAATCCATTGATTTGTTCACGACCGTTTGATACTTCAAATTTCGTTTTCGATTTGTTTACAATTAATTCTTATTTTTAACATACTTTTATCACAGTTTCCGATTATACTATAATTGTTCGATAACACGAACAACAAAATTCTTTTTCATAACTTTTTCCTCAGGACTGCACTCCTCCCAATATGCAGTCCTTTTAAATTGCTCTTTTATGGTATTGACTGCGCCGCCCGGATACCCACATGTAGAGGAAAGACCACCCCACACAATGCCCGGCAAGAATCCCTATATCTTTCACCGCTTTTGCCCCGCCGCCTGCCGATAAGTCCAGAATCCCCTCAAACGTCGCCTGAGAAGGGACAAGATAACAGACTGCCGACAGAACCGGCTGGCTGATTCCCAAGATAAAGTCCAAAATCGGCACAGCCATGAACAGCAGCATTACCACCTTAATATCGATCATACCTGTCATCAGTCCCTCCGACGTCCCGCCAATCAACATCCCCACCAGCGCCGAGACAAACACCGAGAGAACAATCAATGCCAGCATTAGGAACATATTTTTCCAGGAAAACCGGAAACAAATACAAGCCGTAAGAACTGCCGACAGACATCCGAAGATAAATCCCACACTGATTTTCTGCATGATATACTGTCTGCGGGTCATAGGCAAAATCTCGTTGACAAAAGCCACGCCGTCCTCCTTTTCGGAAATCATGTTCATAGCGTTAAACGTACATCCCATAAACATAGCCACAATCAATATGGCTGCCGCAAACATATCCCCAAGCCCCGCCATCACGCCGGGACGCTCCAAAATCTGAACCTTCGCCTCTGCCGCCTGATTTCTCCTTTCATAAAGCACAGGCAGCGTGTCGGCAGTCCTTCGGTATATCTCAAGCTCATCTCCGGACACCATCGTCCTGATACCATTCCCCGCTGTCTCTACGCCAATCAGGTTCGTTGACGGCTCCTTCACCGCATCCGCCAGTTCCTCCGGCGTCCGATAGACCATAACCGTTCCGTAGCGATTTAGCCATGCGGCAGTATGGGATAAAATCCCCTCCTCCAACACGCCAAAAGAAAGCGTTCCTCCCAGCGATGAAAAATCAATCTGTCCGGCAAGACCAAGCGCAGCCGCTACAATCACAGGCAGCAAAAAGGTCATGAGACAGAACTTATCATGAAGCACACTTTTTAATTGATAACGCAGACCCTTCATACTACCCCTCCCTTCTCATTTCCCTGCCGAACATGTATCGCGCTGCGGCAAACAAGACCGCAATCCCGGCCAGGCACCCCAGATAGTAACCAATATTTGCTTCCTGCATTTCAAAATATGCATTTTTTAATCCCATGTAAATGTGATAGAAGGGATGAAAGCGAATCCAATCCAATTTTACCGCTGTATTTGCCACTAAGAACACAGGCGTTGCCGCAAAAATCGCAATCACCAGATACGCAAGGGTAAACTGTCGGAAGTCTTTCAAAAGCAGGGCGCATACCAGCCCGGTCAACGCCATGATAAGGGACAAAAGCGCCGTCTGAAGCAAAACTTGCGGCAATAGAGATACCGCATCCCTAACCCCTACCCCCAGCAATGTAAGCAACAGGGCAAATATCAAATCACACAATAGGAACAACAAAAGCTTGGACAATAAAAACAAATTTTTCTGTATGGGAAGGACGGCATGAACACGGATGACTCCCATACTCTTTTCCTTGAACAATATCGCGGCAATCCCCAGAAACCCAACGGCTGCAATCTCAAAAAACAGCAATTCACAGGTAATCTCTTTCCTGGCTTTCTGCTCCGGCGTATTGGAACCGATGACCTTGGCACGCTCGCTTCCTGACGGTTCAAGAAGGGAAAGGGCATAATCAGCCCGGTGGCGGTCAATATCTTCTGTTCGTCCATATAATATAAGCTGTGCTTCCCCGGTACTTGCGTCAATGCCGACAGCATTTGCGTCATGTAGAAGAGCCGCGTCCATTTCTTCCAAAGAATCCACCCGATGCAAAAGCCGGGAAGCATCCCCTTGCGTTCCTTGAGGGTCGTACAGATATACTTGGTATATCGGTTCTTCCATAAATCTGACGTACCCGAAATTGACATATAAAGTGTAGAGAATTAAAAATACCAGCGACATGGGGAAAAATTTCCCAGCCGCCATGAGCCAGACATCTTTTTTCAGCAGAGCGCGAAACCCTTTCATTCAGACAGCCCCCTTCCTGTATATTGGATGAACACATCCTCCAGTGTCGGCTCCCCCGAATGAATACTCAGGATTTCGTCATGGGGGAACCGAACGCCCCCTTCCATCTCCGAAAGCTCCATCGTCCGCTCTTTCCGTTTTCCCCGGTATAGATAACTGACCAAAATACTCTGGCTGCTATTTTGTTCTTTCAGATGTCCTGGCGTATCCAGCGCAACGATATTTCCGCCCGCTATGAATGCCACCCGGTCGCAAAGAAGGTCGGCATCCTGCATATTATGGGTCGTCAGAAATACGGTCGTCCCTTTCTTTCGCTCTTCCTCAATGATTCTGCGGAACAAGACTGCTCCGGAAGGGTCGAGCCCGCTGGTGGGTTCGTCCAGAAAGAGCAGTTTTGGATTGCTTAAAAGCGCCCTCGCCATGCTTACTCTCTGCCGCATCCCCTTTGAGTAAGAGGATACGGGCTTTTTGAGGAAATCTTTCTTAAATTCCAGTTCATCCAGTAATTCATCCACATTGCGGAGCTGATTTCGGGGATAAAATGAAGAAAAATAATTCAGATTATCCACTGCGCTTAGGTTCGCATACAGATATGGGAATTCAAACAAGACGCCAATTTTTTGGAAAAATTCCTGAGTATGTACTCCGGCAATATCCTGCCCGAACAAAGACACTTCGCCGCCATGCCCTTTCAGTATTCCGGTAAGAATCTTCTGGGTGGTGGATTTCCCGGAGCCGTTCGGACCCAGGAACCCAAAAATCTCTCCGTCGTTTACAGTAAAATTAAGACCGTGCAACGCCTGTTTACCCTTTTTGTAGGAAAATGTCAGGTCCTTTACATTAATCATCTTCATCACCCCATTTCCCACGCCGGTTATTCTGTTTCTCCTGCTGGCGGCGGCTCCACCATTTTACCCATTTTACCTTTAAGGGAATTATGACGACCAATATGATTATGATTAGAAGCCACCAATACCATTCCATGCCTGATAACATCTCAAATTCGCCTCCTATTCATGGAAATATTTGTTTTGATGGCATTAGATTATAGGATTGAAGTGAAATAGAAGTGCGGTTCGTGTGAAGTTGATGTGAAATCAAAAAGGAAATCCCTATATTAAGGAACCCTCGGAAAACAGAAGAAAAATTCCACTCCCCCTCCCACATTTTGCACCCCATAATCGACATGGTACCTAGATAAAATCTGCGCGGTAATGGCAAGCCCCAACCCGGAACCCTTGGATTTATTATCCGGGCTTCGGTAAAATTTGTCCCAAATCCTCGCAAGCTCCTCATCCTTCAATGGCAGGCATTGATTGAAAACAGCAAAATGCACAAACTCCTTCTCACAACACACAGACAGCCGGATATCTCCGCCTGCCTGCACATATTTCTTCGCATTCCCAATCAGATTATTAAGCGCCTGCTCCATCCGCTGCCGGTCGGCGCGCACAAAAACCCTCTCATCCGGAAGCTCATACCTTATTGGACGAAGTCCTCCCGCCCCCACAAAATCATCCGTCTCCGGCGCATCAAGAAGCAGACGACCAGCCACCGTCTCCACCAACTCCACAAAATCAAACCGCTCCTCCGTAAGCTTTACTGCCCCGGCTTCCAGAGCCGATAAATCCAGCAAAGCTGCCAGCATGTCATCCATGTGCCCGGCGGCATCCAAAATCCCCTTCACATACCGCTTCTTTTTCTTATCCTCTGTCTCCTCTGAAAGCCCTTCCGCATAAGCCCGGATAAGGCTTAGCGGAGTCTTCATCTCATGGGACAGGCTGTCCGCCAGCTCTTTCCTCTGTGCAAGCAGGATACGCTCCTGCTCCACATCTTTCTCTAGCCGGGTATTTGCCGCTTCTAACTGATTAAGCGCCGAATGCAGGTTAGAAAACATCCGGTTCAAGCTCTGCGACAATTCACCAAATTCATCCCCTGTATCAACATCACAATGTGCCGAAAAATCAAGCTCTGCCATCTGCCTTGCCGTTTCATTAATCCTGCCAAGGGGAGCCGAAATCAGCTTGCCAAGCAACACATCCACAGCCATAATCACCCCAACAAGCAGCACGAACCAAATCCAAAAACCGATGTCCCGGTTAACCGGCATCTCTTCTGTAATGAGATAAAACAGCACGATTGCTCCGCCAGCCATCTTTGACAGCGCCATAGTTTTACTGCGCACCGTCCCCAAATCATAGAACCTTCCTCTCTTCATGCTCACACCTCGAACTTATATCCCGAACGAATCAAAGTCACGATATGATATCCTTCGCCCTTCATTTTCTGCCGCAACGTCTTGATATGCGTATCCACAGTCCGGGTATTTCCCTCGTACTCGTAGCCCCAGATGCGGTTCAATAACTGCTCCCGGGAAAACACCTGGTTTTTGTTCTGCATGAACAGATGCAGCAGTTCAAACTCTTTGTGCGTCAGCTCCACTTCATTGCCATCTACCGTTACTCTGTGCGCCAAAGGTGACAAGACAATCCCTCCTGCCCTAAGCCCATCCTGTGAAATATTCCCTGTGCGTCGGAGCAGTGCGTTGACCTTTGCCAGAAGCAGCTTGAGGCTGAAGGGTTTCGTCACATAATCATCCGCTCCGTATTCATAACCTCTCAGCTTATCTTCCTCATCACTTTTCGCAGTCAGGAACAGAATCGGCAGATTTCCCATTTCCCGTGCCAGCTTACAGACCGAAAATCCGTCCAGATGGGGCATCATAATGTCCAGAATAGCCAAATCCACAGCATTATTTTTCAATGCCAGGGCTGCGTCCAAACCGTCGTCAGCGGTAATGCAGGTATGCCCATTCCTCTTCATATAATCCACAAGTATCTCCTGCATCTCTTTTTCGTCTTCCGCAATCAATATCGTTGCCATCAGCCCATCACCTCGCTTTAAGCGCCGGATGCAGCGCTTGATGAACATATTATAATGCCCACAAGAAAATTCTGCAAATAAAAACTATTCCATTCTCTCGCCTACTCCCTGCTTATCGTCTCCACAACCGTCATCCTTTTTATCTGCCTCGCCGGATTAAGCACCGCCAGACATACCGAAGCAAGCATAACGAAGACAATCACCACCATTTCCCATCCCGGAAGGCTCCAAGCCTCTCCCCACTTATTGGTCACTATGGTATGGAACATGAACCGGTTCAGCGGAAGACCTGCCAGACATCCGAAAATCAAGCCGAAAACCGTATACGTCAGCGTCTCCCCCGTTACCATCCGAATCAACTGCCCCACGCTCATCCCGATCGCGCGCATCGCCCCATATTCCCGCATCCTTGCCGACACGCTCATACCAATACAGTTAATAATATTGAAAAATGCTATCAAAGCTATCACCGCCAAGAACCCATAGAGGAAAACCGCCATGGAAAAATATGCCCCTTTTATTTCCTGATTTTTCATCCGTTTATCCGAAAAAGTAAAATCCTCCCCGCACACCTGCCCCACAGCCTTACGGATTTCCTGCACCTGCATATCAGTGACATCCTTCTCAAGCTGTATGTCAAGCGCCGTGAAGCCCTTCTCCCCGGTCAGTTCCCGGAACATTTCCTCAGAACAGATGAGGGTATCTGTCGAGAAATTCAAGATATCAGACACACACTCTATGACGCCTGACACATGGATTTTTCGTTCCTTTCCGTCTGTCGATACCAAAATATTACTGCTGCATGCAAAAGTATGCTCCTCCAGAAACACAGAAAGTACGCCTTTCCCATCTATCACCTCCTGAATCCTGCCTTCGATCAGCATATCTTCTGCCATCCTAAGCTGCCGCTCATCATATGATATCAAAACCACGTCTTTTCCGGCTGCCGGCATGGTAAGGTATGCATAACCTTTCCGAAATACCCGCTTCACCCCCGGATACTCTTCCAAATCTTCGGCAAATGCCGTCGGAATCCGGTTCATTTCCTCCATCCCCACATTCACCGCAATATCCGGCGCCGAAGAGCGCAGAGGGGTGACGGCATGGTGCATGAAGTCAATCAGCGTACCAAAGGACAGGAATAAGATGATACTAAACGCAAAGGAACCTGCGACCAGAAAGAAATTCTTCTTACTTCCGGATGCATGATGGATGCCCAGCGCCATATCTACCTTGAACAGCCTGGTATGCGCCGCCTTCTTTGCCGCATGGACTGTCCCGGCATTTCCCGAGACTGCCGTAAGGGGCGAAACAGCCCCGGCTCTTTTCGCCGGAGAACGCGCAGCCAAAAGAACTGTGACTAGACCCATGAGAATCCCGGCTGCCGCCCCCAGCCAGCTAATCCCCAATACCGGCAGCCCGTCGAACAGCCCCGGACTTAAAAAACGCAGCATTCCACACAAAGCCCATGTGACTGCCACTCCTGCCGCCACTCCCGCCGGGATTGCATCTTTGCACCAGCTAAGAGCCTCTTTTCGCACAAAACGGACGACTTGTTTCCCGGTCGCCCCGAGACAGCGCATCATCCCAAAAAATTCTGTGCGCCTTGCAATACTGCTGTTCATGCTTGCCGTTATCATAAAAATCCCGGCTATCACCACCAATACTGCCAGCATTCCTGCCAGCAGATAGAATGACAGCAGATAGGAATCTCTGGTCTGAAGCATCAGCATCAGAACCTTCGCATTCTGCCTTACCTGCCCATCTTCAAGCCCAAACTGGGTGCGAATCTCGCCGATTACCTTCTGGATATTACAGAACTTCCGAAACTCGACAAAATAGATTGTTTCCTGAGCTGTCCCCGTTTCTTCCGGGCGTAATGCCAGAAATCCGTCGGTATTGAGGAACACACAGAACGCATCCAGTTCCGCTGTCAACGCCGTATTCTTTGCAATCCCGGTAATTACGTACTGCCGCGCTTCCCCTTGGGGTATGGTCATAGAAACCTTATCCCCAATCTGCGTCCCAAGCCTGTCCATTGCGTTTTCATTCAGCGCAATCTCCTCTGCCGTTTCGGGAAATGTTCCTTCTAAGATTTCAGCATCCGGGAACATTTCCTGAAATTCCTTATCGAATCCGCAGATTCCCGTCTCGACTCCCTTTATCTGATAACCGCCCCCAAGATTGTAATTCAACGAGCCATATCGGGCGATTTTCTTTATCTCGGGGCGTTCCCCAAGCAATGCCCCCTGTTCTTCATCCATCACGAATCCCCCATGCCAGCTTCCGTCTGTCTTGACTGCTTGGAAATACTGAGAGCGCATTTCCATATCTGCCATCCCGAAGATTACCGTTACCAGAAATACTGCCAGCGCGATACAAAGCCGGGTCATACGGTTCTGTTTCCTGTGCTGCTTTGCCGAGATTTTGATTAAGTCCAGATAGTGTTTCACTTACACACACCTCCCAGCTCGCTAAGTTTCCCGTCCGATACCCGAAACACCCTGTCTGCCGACGCTGTCAGGTTCATATTGTGGGTAATCATCAGGACTGTCTGCTGGTAATGCCGGGATGCCTTGCACAGAAGCTCCATCACGTCCTGACTGCTCTGGGAATCTAAATTTCCTGTGGGTTCGTCTGCCAAAACCAACGCAGGATGTGTGATGAGCGCCCGCCCAATCGCCACCCGCTGCTGCTGCCCGCCGGATAACTGCCCAGGCAGATGTCTCCGCCGATCCGTTAACCCAAGGACTTCCAAAATCTCGTCTACCCGCCCCGGGTCTGGTTTCTTATAATCCAGCAAAAGCGGGAACATAATATTCTGCTCCACGTCAAGCTCCGGGATGAGGTGGAAGGACTGGAAGATGAAACCAATATTCTGCCTGCGGAAAATGGTGCGTTCGTTTTCCCCCATTGCGAATAAATCCTTTCCGTTCAGGAATACCTTTCCCTTGTCTGCAAAGTCAAGCCCTCCGATACAGTTCAGAAGCGTACTCTTTCCGGAGCCGGAAACTCCAACCACTGCGCCGAACTCACCTCTTTCCATGGTGAATGAAACTTGCTTTAATGCCTCCACCCGGGCTTCTCCCGCTCCGTAGACCTTACTCAGGTTCTCTACTCTTAATATTTCCACTGATGACACCTTACCTTTCTTTGTTACTGTTGATTATATACCTTTTGCGGGCATAGATGAATCATAGCATTTTTATCTTACATTCCGGTGAATCGCACCTTACAAATCAGTAAGGTACGATTTACATCTATATAACCTCTTGATATAATAAAAATATCAAAAAATACAACTACATTTTCAGAAAGCAGGTGAGCATATGCCAAGCGATAAAGAAATGATTAATAATTTAATTGACAGTTATACCAGTTTACAGCGTATCAAAAAATCGGATGATACTGAAAAGGAGATTAATTATCAATTAAAGATATTAAAAACAAAGCTCGAATCATTTGGAATTGTAACGACTGACTTAGATTTATAAAAGCAACGTACCCTTGTGTATACTATCTCGTAATGCGGTAAAGAAACTGCCCCTCTTTGCAGACGGAGGAAAAGTATGGTCGTATATGAAATTGACAAAGTAAGATTCAGGCTCAAGACACAGCATGATTTGACCTGGATAAAGAAGTATGGAACCGTTTTCTCAGTGATTGACGAGACAGGTTCCGGATGTATCGCCTTTGGCGTTGCAAACGGAGAGAATAAGTATTTTATTAAAATCGCAGGCGCAGACACCATAGACGCCGAGATACCGCCGAAAGAATCGGTAGAGACCTTAAAGAATGCAGTGGGGATATATGAGACATTAAAGCATCCGAATCTGGTAGAATTACTGGAACACTACCCGTATCAGGAGTATTATGTCGCCATATTCCGCTGGGTAGAAGGCGGTTGCCTGTTCGACTATTGGAACTTTGAAAAATATGACAAGAACCCAGATATCATCAGTCCAGCCGTAAGGTTCAAGGAACTGCTCGCCCGGCAAAAGCTGTCGGCTGTAGAAGATATTTTTTCCTTTTTAGAGACAGCAGCGGCGAACCATTATGTTGCGGTAGACTTTTACGACGGAAGCCTGATTTATAATTTTGAGACAGATAAGATGACAATCTGCGATATCGATTTATTCCGAAAACAGCCTGCCGTCAATGACATCGGGGAAGAATACTGGGGAACGAAGCGGCTGAAAGCGCCGGAAGAGTATATTCTTGGCGCTGCTGTGGATGAGGTCACAAATGTTTACACTCTTGGAGCGATGATTTTTGATTTCTTTGGCACATTTACCTCTGAAGAAATCGGGCACAGGTATACGGACAGAAAATTTCTGCCCTGCCCCAAAGAAAGATGGAGCTTAGGGGAAGAGGCATATTCTGTGGTATTGCGGGCGGTAGAACATGACCGAAAAAAAAGATATCAGACAATCGCAGAATTTCATGAAAAATTCCACTCGGCAGTGATTGCCAGGTAAGTCATATCAGAAGGAAGGGGTGTTTTACAACGCCCCCTTCTCTGCATTATTAAAAAATTTATCGATTCACAAAACTCATCCGGAAGACACTCCCCTCCCCCAAACTGCTCTCCACCGACAGATTTCCTCCCTGTCCTTCTACAATCGACTTCGCCAACGACAGCCCAAGCCCCAAGCCCTGCCTGTTACCAGAAGCCTTGCTCCGGTAGAACTGCTTGAAAATATGATGGATATCCTCGCTTTTAATCCCGTGCCCGTCATCCTCTACACAGAGCCGGAAGACTGCCGGAGACTGTTTCCACGACACCCGTATCACCCCTCCCTTATCCGTATAATCCAGCGCATTTTTTACCAGATTCCCCACCGCCTCTTTCGTCCACTGCGGGTCGCACAACAAGCTCTCCTTAGGCTCCCCCTCCATACGGATTTCTTTTCCTTCACACCTTGCCCGCTCCATCAAGTCGTCTACCGCCTGTTCCACCATCTCTGAGACAAGACACTTACGTTTTTCAAATACAATATTTCCGGTATCCATCCGCGCCATCGTAAGCAGCGAACGAATCAACTGTTCCATCCTCTCCAAGGACAGGATGGATTTCCCCGCAAAGTCCTCCACAGCCTCTTTATTCTCCGGCTCCTCCAGAATGATTTCCATATACATGCCCAACGCCGCAAGCGGAGTCTTCAACTGATGGGAAATATTCGATATCATATCTCTGAGAAATATTTTTGCCTTGTACTCCATCTCACTCTTAGCCTGAAGAGACTGTGCAAGCTGCTCAATACTGCCGAACAACTGATAGATCGTCCCCGTCTCCCCCGACGGCAGATGCATGGCAAAATGGTTTGCAGCATACTGGTCAATCACCTTTCCCGCTTCTTCATAGACCCGCTCCCTGCCCCTAAGGAAATACGCCGCTCCCACGAGTATGACCGCGGCAAATAAGATTCCTGCCCCAACCAAAATAAGAAGCAAAGTCATGGACTCTGGCTCCGTAAGCATCAACCAATAACTCTGCGCCTGTTCTGTATGTCCGATTTTGCCAAGCAGTCTGGCTCCTTCCTCCGTCACTTCCCGATTGTTCCATGCCGCAGCCACCACTGCTTTAGGAACCGACTCATGAAGCAGATAAGAAGCCGCGGCAAGTTCTCGCTCTGTTAGTATCCTTCTGATATTCTGCGTCTGAAAAATGCCCCATGCTCCCAAAAAACAAACCTGCAAAATACATGCTGCTGCAAGAAAAAAATAAAATCGACGCGTCTGTTTTTCATATAGGAAACCCATCCCCTTCACTCCTTCCACTGATAACCGAATCCCCGGACAGTTTTCAGATGTTCCGGCTTCGACGGGTTCTTTTCCAGTTTTTCCCGGAGACGCCGGACGTATACTGACAAGGTATTATCGTCAACAAAATTCCCCGCCCCGTCCCACAGCTTATTAAGAATCATACTGCGGGTCAGGACTCTTCCGCTGTTTTTCAGGAACAGGCAAAGGAGCCTATATTCCGCACTGGTAAACTCTATGGGTTCCTCATCCAGAAATACCCTGCCTTCCGTAAGATTCACAAGCAGGTTTCCCGACCGCAGGATGCTCTCCCCTGCGTCGTTTCGATTGCTGCGGCGCAAAAGCGCCCGGATACGGGAACATAATTCTCCTAATTTGAAGGGTTTTGTGATATAATCATCCCCTCCGCAGTCCAGCCCCCGGATTACACTGGTCTCCTCATCAGATGCCGTAAGGAAAATGATGGGAATCAGGTTCCCTGATTCCCGTAACTTTTCGCACAATGTGAATCCATTTCCGTCCGGCAGCGTCACGTCAAAGAGAAGCAAGTCAAAATCCTTAATTCTTGTAAGCAGTATCTCTGCCTCACAGAGATTCCTCGCTATCTCTATATCAAATCCATTTTTCTTCAAAGAGTAAGCCAAACCGTCAATCAGGCTTGCATCATCCTCAAGAAGCAACAACTTCTGCATCTCAAACACCTCCGCAATCTTCAAACATATCCTATTTCCGCTCCATCAAGAATTTAACCGCATTCTTATGGATAATCCCATCCTGCGAAAAATCCATCTTATCCATGGAAATAACATACTTAGGATAATTATCCTCAATCTTCCGAAACGCCCCAAATTCTCGTTCAACTACCGACTGGTCATAAAGATAATACGCCACCTGATAGTATTCCTTCTCCTGTCCTTTTACAGCTACAAAATCAATCTCGCCTTTTGGAAGCTTTCCCACAAAAACCTCATAGCCTCTCGAAGACAGCTCATTAAACACTACATTCTCCAGTAAAGCCCCCATCTCCGACTTGAACCCGCTGTTATGGATTTTCCCCAGCCCCAAATCTGTAAGATAATACTTATCCAACGTAGTCAGAAGTTGCTTCCCCCGAATATCATACCGCCGCGCTTTCGTCACAATTAATGACGTTATCATATGGTCAAGATAATTATACAGAGTCTCTGTCCCCACCTTACGGTTCACGCTCTCAAAATACTTCGCAATTCCTTTTGCCGAAAACATCTGCGACGGGGTCTGGGTAAGATATTCAAATATGCGGTTCAGCAAATCCACATCCTTCGCTCCCGTCCGTTGAACAATATCCCGCAATACAATCGAATTATACAAATCCCTCAGCATCGTCTCCATCTCCATCTCATTTTGAAGATGGAACCGCTGCGGCATGCCTCCCCAAGTCAGATACTCCGCCAGGTCTTCATCAGCCGGTTCCTCTAACTCTCTTATCTGGCAATATTCCCGGAAAGAAAACGGCGCAATCTTAAAACTTACATACCGCCCCGAAAGATAAGTCGCTAATTCTCCGGACAGCAGTTTTCCGTTCGACCCCGTAATAAAGATGCTCACATCCCAAGTCGCACGGAAAGAATTGATAACCAGTTCAAACTCATCTACCATCTGTATCTCATCAAAAAAAAGATAATATTTCTCTTCATTCACACGCCGCTCTACGACATAATCATATAATGCCTGAGCGGTCCTGATACCAGAAAACTTGAAATCCTCAAAATTCATGTATAGAATCTGCTCATCCCTGATTCCTTTCTCTTTTATCTCTCCAATAATCTGCCTGAGCAATACGGATTTACCACATCTTCGGATTCCAATCAATACTTTTATTAGTTCGCTTTCATAAAAAGGTCTAATTCTTTCGATATATCGTTCCCTCTTAACCATTTCTTCCAGTTCCTTTCATTTTTCAGAAATATCTATATAAATTAATTAATTTATTTCGTTTCACCGAAATAAATATATCTTTAATATAACTTATTTCGATTATAGTATATTAACCAGTATTTGTAAATAAGTAATTATTATACATGGAAATATTTTTTTCTTTCATTAGATAGCATTGTATCCAAAAAGAACCAGCCCGCTTTGGACTGGTTCCTTTTATCTTCTATCTAATTATTTCCCCGGCTGTCCATAGTATGCATTCGCCCCATGCTTCCGGTAGTAATGCTTATCCTGTAACTCCTGCGGAGCAGATACATTCTGCGGATTTATCATCTCGCAGCGGGCCGCCATCTTCGCAACCTCTTCCAGTACCACCGCATTATGCACCGCCTCGTGCGCGTCCTTCCCCCATGTAAACGGACCATGGTTCTTGCACAGCACCGCCGGAGTCGCGTTATAATCAAGCTTACGCGCCTCAAATTCATCGGCAATCAATACGCCTGTATTCTTCTCATACGCCTCGTCAATCTCCTCTTTCGTCAGATTCCTCACACAGGGAACCTCTCCATAAAGATAATCTGCGTGGGTCGTCCCGTAACAAGGAATCCCTCTCCCTGCCTGCGCCCAGCTTGTCGCCCAGGAGGAATGGGTATGCACGATGCCGCCCACCTCGGGGAAACGGTTATACAACACCACATGGGTGGCAGTATCAGAAGAAGGATTGTAGTCCCCCTCCACCTTCTTCCCGTCCAGACCAACCACCACCATATCCTCTGGCTTCAGTTTGTCATACTCTACACCGCTTGGCTTGATTACAAACAACCCGCTCTTACGGTCAATTCCGCTTACATTGCCCCACGTAAATGTGACCAGCCCGTATTTCGGAAGCAGCATATTTGCCTCATAGACTTCCTTTTTCAGTTGTTCCAGCATAATTTTAACTCCTTATATCAAATATTCCAAAGCCGCCTTCTCAATCTCAATGCCCTTCTTATACCGCTGGGTAAAGACCTCGTATCCTTCCACGTCCTTCGGATTCGGCTCCATCCGGCTTCCCGCATTTCCGGCGAAGACCTTCTTTGCCAGATAATCTTCCAGACTCTCGCCATCTGCCTTATTCTTCATATAAGCCGCCAGAAGCGCAACTCCCCAAGGACCGCCCTCGCCCGCCGTCTCCATAACAGATACAGGCGCGTTGATTGCCGCCGCAAGGATTCTCTGCCCGACGCCTTTCGTCTTGAACAGCCCGCCATGGCCAAGAATCGAATCAATCGCCACATCCTCTTCTTTCAACAACAAATCCATACCTACCTTGATAGCCCCCAGCGCCGTATACAGATTCACACGCATGAAGTTCGCCAGATTGAACTTACTCTCCGGCGACCTTGCGAACAGTGGACGCCCTTCGTCTACACCTGTAATAAATTCTCCGGAGAGATAGCCGTAAGCCAGCAGGCCGCCGCAGTCTGCGTCTCCCTCCAAAGCCTTATTGTATAACGTGCCAAACAGCCGGTTCATATCCACCTCGATTCCGAAGCTCTCGGCAAATTCCCGGAAAATCCCTACCCAGGCATTCAAATCTGAGGTACAGTTATTGGCATGGACCATTGCAACCAGGCTGCCGTCCGGCGTAGTCACAAGGTCAATCT
>CATLIP010000019.1 GCA_949957035.1 uncultured Lachnospiraceae bacterium | reverse complement strand
CCCCCAATCACTATCACGCTAGGGTCTGTTACAGCCGCAAGATTCGCCATGGCATGTCCCAGATAGGAGCCAAATTCTTCTACAATCTCCTCAGATACCCTGTCTCCTTCTTTCAGCGCATCGAACACTGCCTTTGCGTCAATCTTCTCCACATCCCTCAAAACGGAAGCGCTTCCATCCTTATCAAGCCGTTTCCTTGCAAGACGTGCAATGCCGGTTGCAGACGCATACTGCTCTAAGCACCCCTGTTTCCCGCATCCGCAGCTCTCTGTCTCTTCATAGTTCACACAGAGATGGCCAATCTCACCGCCTGCACCATGAGCGCCTATCAAGGGCTGCCCGTTCACAATCACACCGCCTCCGACACCGGTTCCAAGGGTCACCATAATCATATTCTTGTTCCCTTTTCCTGCGCCCAGCCACATCTCTCCAAGGGCCGCGACATTGGCGTCATTGCCTGCTGCAACTTTCATTTTGGTCAGCTCTTCCATCTCGCGGCTCACTTCTTTGTAACCCCATCCCAGATTGGCCGTATTCTGTACCACTCCATTCTCATCAACAGGAGCCGGTATTCCGATTCCTATCCCTAACATCTGGGATAGCGCAAGTCCCTTTTCTTCCATCTTTTTCTTCAAGGCCTGCGCCACATCCGGAAGAATTGCTTCTCCTTCATTCTCAGTACGGGTCTCAATCTCCCATTTGTCCAGCAATTCTCCGTCTGTCTGAAAGAGACCAAGCTTTACCGTAGTTCCCCCGATATCAACGCCAAAACAATACTTCATTCTCTTTACCCTCTCTTCCTATTTTTTCGTCAAATTCTGCTGCACTCTCTTATACAATTCCTGTGCCGCATTATATCCCATCTTCTTCTGCCGGTAGTTAATCGCCGCCGTCTCCACGATGATTGCCAGATTCCGTCCCGGACGGATTGGAAGCTGATGGCATACGATTTTATTTCCCAAAAACTCCGTATACTCTTCCTCCATTCCCAGGCGGTCATACTTCTTGTCCTTATCCCAATCCTCCAATGTGATAACCAAATCAATATTCTGTGTCTCTCGCACACTCTGCACACCATAGAGCGTCTTAACATCAACGATACCAATTCCCCTAAGCTCGATAAAATGTCTGGTAATATCCGGCGCGGTTCCCACCAGCGTGGCGTCGCTGACCTTACGAATCTCCACCACATCATCGCTGACCAGACGGTGCCCCCTCTTGATTAACTCAAGGGCCGCCTCGCTCTTTCCAATCCCGCTCTCGCCCATGATTAGAACGCCTACGCCATATACGTCTACCAGAACGCCGTGGATAGAGATACAGGGCGCCAATTCCACATTCAGCCAGCGGATAATCTCAGCCGTAAACTGGGCAGTCTTCTTCTCCGTATTAAAGACCGGAATATTGGCTGCCTCCGCCATCTCAAGCAGCATCTGTCCTGGCTTTAAACTCCTTGAAAATACAATACACGGAATCGGATAGGACAATAACTGCGTGTAAATCTCCCTCTTATGCTCCTCATCCATCTTTTCCAGAAATGTATATTCCACATATCCGATTAACTGTACTCTGTCAGAATCAAAATGTTCAAAATATCCTGTAAGCTGCAGCGCCGGACGGTTAATGTCCGGAATCCCAAGAGTCTTATCCCCGATATCCACATTGGGGGTAAGATTCTTGAGGTCCATCTTCTCCACAACTTTCTTCAACTCAACTCTACCTGCCATACTTTTCTCCTTCTTCTTAATTCCTTGTCAAGATTATATCACATCAATGAAAAAAGTCATAGACATCCTGTGCAGATTTTTCATTCATTGACGGTAGTTCCTTAAGCTGCTCCACGGTCGCATTCCTGATTGCATCGATATTTTCAAAATGGCGCATCAAATCCTTTCTCCTTGCAGGACCTACACCTTTAATATCATCCAGTATGGAGTGTACCTGGTTTTTTCCCCGAAGCTTTCGGTGGAATGTAATGGCAAATCTGTGAGCCTCATCCTGAATCCTGGTAATCAGCCGAAAGCTCTCGGAATTTTTATCTATGGCAATCTCTTCATTCTGGTAGTACAATCCTCTGGTACGATGATTGTCGTCCTTGACCATGCCGCATACGGGAATGTCCAGATGAAGCTCTTCTAACACCCGAAGAGCCACATTCACCTGTCCCTTTCCTCCATCCATGAGAATCAGGTCCGGAAACGCGGTAAATCCTCCCATATCCTTTCCCTCCTCCTGCTCCCGCATGCCATGTTCAAAGCGGCGGGTCAGCACCTCTTCCATGCTGGCATAATCATCCGCCCCCTGAACTCCCTTAATCTTGAACTTACGGTAATCATTGCGCTTCGGTTTTCCTCTCTCATATACAACCATAGAGCCTACAGACGCAAAACCGCTGGTATTAGAGATATCAAAAGCCTCCATCCGCACGATTCCCCTAAGTCCCAGCATTTTCTCCAGCTCCTTTACCGCGCCTATGGTTCTGCCCTCCTCACGCTTTAGCCGCTCCTTGTCTGTGCTCAATACCAGCGCCGCATTTTTCCCTGCCAGTTCCACCAGTTTCTCCTTGGTTCCCTTCTTTGGAATCCGCAAATGTACCCGATGCCCCCGTCTCTTTGTCAGCCACTCTTCGATTACCTCCATATCTTCTATGGCCATGGGCAGCATCAGCTCAGAGGGGATATAAGGTGTTCCCGCATAAAACTGCTTAATAAAACTGGATAAAATCTCACCCTCTGTCTCCCCCTTTACAATCTTGAGATAGAAGTGGTCCCTTCCAATCAACCTGCCGCCTCGGATGAAAAATACCTGGACAACCGCATCCTCTTCCTCCATAGCCACTGCCAAAATATCTCTGTCATCCCCCGCCGTATCTGTAATCTTCTGTTTCTGTGCTATCTTCCTGACGCTGTTAAGAAGCTCCCGGTACTCGATTGCCTTCTCAAATTCCATGGCCTCCGACGCCTCCTGCATCTTCCTCTCCAACTCTTTTAAAATGATATCATAATTGCCATTGAGGAAATGTACCACCTCCTGAATGGACCGTCGGTAATCCTCTTTGGAAATGTGTCCCTGACATGGAGCCTTACACTGATGAATGTGATAATTCAGACATGGCCTCTCTTTACCAATATCCTTCGGAAGCTGCCTGTTGCAGCTTCGGATACTGTACAGTTTACGAATCAGCTCTATGGTGTCCTTCACAGCTCCCGCGCTGGTATAGGGTCCGAAATATTTGGCTTTATCCTTCACCATCCTCCTTGCCAGCATAACCCGTGGAAACGGCTCGTCTACCGTCACCTTGATAAAGGGATAGGACTTATCGTCCATCAGCATCGTGTTATACTTTGGACGGTGTTCTTTAATCAGGTTACACTCCAGTACCAATGCCTCCAGCTCTGAATCCGTAACGATATATTCAAACCGGACAATATGCGTTACCATCTGCTCAATCTTGGCGCCCTTATTGCGGCTGCTCTGGAAATACTGGCGGACGCGGTTCTTAAGGCTGACTGCCTTGCCTACATAGATAATGTCATCCTTCTCATCATGCATAATGTATACGCCAGGTTTGCCTGGCAGCTTCTTTAATTCTTCCTGAATATCAAACATGGTCATTCCCCTGCAATCTAAATTAATCTCGTAGTTTTATGCGCATAAAAGCCCGGAATAACAGGATTCCCGGGCTTCACTCATTATATGGCTTCTTCTGTCTCAACCGGAGTCATAGCAATCCGCTCTTCGCTCTTGCCTTTCTTCTCTTCCGGATTAATTCCTTCTACTTCATGGAATATCTCCATGAATTCTTTTCCGGTAATCGTTTCTTTCTCTATCAGAAACGCCGCAATCTTATCCAGCGCTTTCCGGTGGCCCACCAAAAGATTCTTGGCTGCCTCGTAGGAATCTTTCAAAAGTCTCATCACTTCCTTATCAATCTCGGAAGCAGTCTTCTGACCACAGTTAGATACTGCCCTTCCGTCCAGATAACGATTCTGAACAGATTCCAGACCGATTAGTCCAAACTTTTCACTCATTCCATACTGGGTTATCATGGCTCTCGCCACCTTCGTAGCCTTTTCAATATCATTGGAGGCTCCTGTTGTCACAGTGTCAAATACGATCTCCTCCGCGGCCCGTCCTGCCAGCAATCCCACTAACATGGCGTCCAATTCCTTCTTGGTATTCAAAAACTTCTCTTCCTCCGGAGTCTGCATCACATACCCCAGCGCGCCCATGGTCCTTGGCACAATGGTAATCTTCTGTACCGGCTCCGCGTCCTTCTGCAAGGCGCTCACCAGGGCATGTCCAACCTCATGATAAGATACAATCTTTCTCTCCTCCTGGCTCATGATGCGGTCTTTCTTCTCTTTTCCTACCAGTACTACCTCCACAGCCTCAAACAAATCCGCCTGTGACACAGCCGTCCTTCCGTTCTTGACGGCATTGATGGCGGCCTCATTAATCATATTGGCAAGATCAGAACCTACGGCGCCGCTTGTGGCAAGCGCGATTGCCTCCAAATCCACAGTCTCGTCCATGCGCACATCCTTGGAATGTACCTTAAGGACATCTACCCTTCCCTTCAAATCCGGCTTCTCTACGATAATCCGCCGGTCAAAGCGTCCCGGTCGAAGAAGCGCCGGGTCGAGAATCTCCGGCCTGTTGGTCGCCGCAAGAAGTACAAGCCCTTTATTGCTCTCAAAACCATCCATCTCCGCCAAAAGCTGATTGAGGGTCTGCTCCCTCTCGTCATTGCTGTTCAGTTGATTGTCGCGGCTCTTTCCAATTGCGTCAATCTCGTCGATGAATATGATACAGGGCGCCATCTGCTGCGCCTGCTTAAACAAATCACGTACTCTTGAAGCGCCCACGCCTACATACATCTCCACAAAAGCAGAACCGCTTAAGGAAAAAAAGGGCACCTTCGCCTCACCTGCAACCGCCTTGGCAAGCAGAGTCTTACCAGTTCCCGGAGGGCCCACCAGAAGGGCTCCCTTAGGCAGCTTCGCACCCACGCTTGTATATTTCCCCGGATTATGGAGAAAATCTACTACCTCCTGGAGCGATTCCTTGGCTTCATCCTGTCCTGCAACGTCCTTGAATGTAACGCCTGTCTGCTTCTCTACATACATCTTGGCATTGCTCTTGCCGATTCCCATCATTCCGCCGCCCTTGGCCATCTTCCTGGTCATCCAGACGAAAACTCCCACCAATACGGCAATAGGTAACAATGTCAGTAATGTCTGCGCCACAACAGCAGACGTGGTGTCCGGAATCTGCTGGCTGAACTTCACTCCCGCCTTGTCAAGACGCTCCGGCAGAGAATCGTCACGCACCACTCCGGTATAGTATTCCTTAGCTACCTTCTGTCCTTTCTCCTTCTTCTGTGTTATTACGATTCTGGTACTGTGGATGACAACTTCCTCCACCTTCTTATCGTCTACCATCTCAAGAAATTCATCGTAACTTATCTCGTTATCGTCGCCCATTCCTTGAAACTGGAACAATGCCATAACCATAATCGACGTAACCAGCGTCACCAATATGATGAACGATAAGCCCTGCTTATTATTTCTATTATTTTGATTCCTGTTATTCTGGTTATTATTATTCTGGTTGTCCATCTTCTTCCTCCTGTACTACCCTTTCATTATACGGACAGCCCGGCCGGAAATCAATACAAACATTGCCTGTGACTGATTTTTTAATGCTTTTTATGGAATTTTTACAATTAAATTGTTTTTCATATTAAATTATGTTAATATCAAATCAGTTGTGAACATAGTCAAACAACCTGTGTGATTGCAGTAGAAAAATGGGACAGATAAGGGGAAAATATCTATGAAAATCGGATTTGACAATGAAAAGTATCTCAAGACACAATCTGCTCACATCCGGGAGCGTATTGAGCAATTCGGACAGAAACTATACCTGGAATTCGGCGGTAAATTATTCGACGATTATCACGCCTCAAGGGTTCTTCCGGGTTTCCAGCCGGACAGTAAGCTAAGGATGCTAAAGCAGCTTTCCGACCAGGCAGAGATTATTATCGCCATCAGCGCAGAGGATATCGAAAAGAACAAGGTTCGGGGCGATTTGGGCATCACCTACGACTCCGATGTGCTCAGGCTGATGTCCGCATATCAGGAGCAGGGTCTTTACGTGGGAAGCGTAGTAATCACCAAGTACAGCGGCCAGGAGAGCGCAAGCCTCTTCAAAAGCCGTCTGGAAAAACTGGGGATTAAGGTGTACAGGCACTACGTCATTCCCGGCTATCCCTCCAACGTGCCCTATATCGTAAGCGACGAAGGCTACGGCAAGAATGACTATATTAAGACCTCCAGGCCGCTTGCCGTAGTGACTGCCCCTGGTCCCGGAAGCGGCAAGATGGCTGTCTGCCTGTCCCAGCTCTATCAGGAGCACCGGCGGGGTATCTCCGCCGGATATGCGAAGTTTGAGACATTTCCAATCTGGAACATTCCTCTGAAGCATCCGGTCAATCTGGCCTATGAAGCTGCGACAGCAGACCTCAACGATGTAAATATGATTGACCCCTTCCACCTGGAGGCTTACGGCGAAACCACCGTAAACTACAACCGGGATGTAGAGATATTCCCTGTGTTAAACGCCATGTTCCAGCGGATTTACGGCGAAAGTCCTTATAAATCTCCTACGGATATGGGGGTCAACATGGCCGGAAACTGTATCTGCGACGACGGGGCATGCCGGGAGGCTTCCTGTCAGGAGATTATCCGCAGATATTACGACTCATTAAAACGGCTGCTTTTCGGAACCTGTTCCGACTCCGAAGTAATGAAAATCGAGATGCTTATGAATCAGGCCGGAATCAATGTCCACGACCGTCCGGTTGTGGACGCGGCTATTGAGCGGGCCAGGGAAACAGACGGACCCGCCGCTGCGATACAGCTTCACGACGGACGCATCATCACGGGTAAGACCTCCAATCTTCTGGGAGCCTCCGCCGCCCTGCTTTTGAATGCATTAAAGGAGCTGGCAGGACTCGAGCATGAGCGCCACGTTATTTCCCCGGAGGCCATCGAACCTATTCAGAAGCTCAAGACACTGTACCAGGGCAGTAAAAATCCAAGACTTCATACGGACGAGGTACTGATTGCCCTCTCGGTCAGCGCGGCAACAGATCCGGCTGCAAAACAGGCATTAGAGCAGCTTCCCAAGCTAAGAGGCTGCCAGGTGCATACCTCCGTCATGGTCAGCTCCGTCGATATGAAGCAGTTCAAAAAATTATCCATCCAGGCAACCTTCGAGGCAAAGTACGAAAAAAACTCTGTATTTTTCGGCGGGAAGGGTGTATAATTCAAAAGTATTTTTTGAATCAGATTCAACTTGGAGGTGGATGCTATGGCAGTAAAGTATGTATTTGTTACCGGCGGTGTTGTTTCAGGACTTGGGAAAGGGATTACGGCCGCATCTTTGGGAAGGCTTTTGAAAGCTCGCGGTTACACCGTAACCATGCAGAAATTCGACCCTTATATCAACATTGACCCCGGAACCATGAATCCGGTCCAGCATGGCGAGGTGTTTGTTACCGACGACGGTGCAGAGACGGATTTGGACTTGGGGCACTATGAGAGATTTATCGATGAAAGCCTGAGCAAAAATTCCAACGTTACCACCGGAAAAATCTACTGGTCGGTTCTTCAGAAAGAACGCCGGGGAGATTTCGGCGGGGGAACGGTTCAGGTAATCCCTCATATCACCAATGAGATTAAGAACCGTTTCTACCGCAACCCATCTGCAGAACATACAGAGATTGCCATCATTGAAGTAGGCGGAACAGTGGGCGATATCGAGAGTCAGCCCTTCCTGGAGGCTATCCGCCAGTTCCAGCACGAAAAAGGCCATGAGAATGTAATCCTGATTCACGTTACGCTAATCCCTTATCTGCGTGCGTCTCAGGAGATGAAGACCAAGCCCACACAGGCAAGTGTCAAAGACCTTCAGGGAATGGGGCTCTGGCCGGACATTCTTGTATGCCGCTCCGAGCATCCTCTCGACGTTGGAATTAAGGACAAGATTGCCTTGTTCTGTAACGTACCTTCTAATCGCGTGCTACAGAATCTGGACGTCGAATATCTGTACGAGGCTCCGCTGGCAATGGAAAAGGAGAATTTAGCAGGCGTGGTCTGTGATTGTCTGCATCTTGACTGCCCAAAACCAGATTTAAAAGACTGGACAGAGATGGTTGACTATCTGAAACACCCCAACACCGAAATAACCATAGCGTTAGTCGGCAAATATATTCAGCTCCACGATGCATATATCAGCGTGGTAGAGGCATTGAAACACGGCGGTATCTTCAGCCGCGCGACGGTGAATATCAAGTGGATTGATTCCGAGACCGTGACTGCCCGCAACATAGATACCCTCATGCAGGATGTCAGCGGGATTCTCGTTCCCGGCGGTTTCGGACATCGGGGAATTGAGGGCAAATTAGAAGCAATCCGGTACGCGCGCACCCACGACGTCCCATTTCTGGGCTTATGTCTGGGAATGCAGCTTGCCATCGTGGAATTTGCAAGAAATGTACTCGGATACAATGACGCCCACAGTGCAGAATTAGACCCCAACACCACCCATCCGGTCATCCATATCATGCCGGAACAGATTGGAGTGGAGGATATCGGAGGCACTCTGCGCCTTGGCTCCTATCCCTGCGTCCTTGATGAAAATTCCAAGGCTTACCAGATGTACAAAACCAGAGAAATCCGGGAACGGCACAGACACCGCTACGAAGTCAATAACGACTATCGTGAGAAGCTTACCAGTAAGGGCATGAAGCTCTCCGGTCTGTCACCCGACGGTAATATCGTAGAAATGATTGAGATTACAAAGCACCCCTGGTTCATCGCGACACAGGCGCATCCGGAACTGAAATCCCGGCCCAACCGCCCCCACCCTCTATTCCGCGGATTTATTGAGGCGGCGTTAAGATACAGGGGGTAGTACAACGAATAGAAAGGCTTTTGGGAAATGCTGTCAAAACACCATTTTCCAAAAGCCTTATCTGTCTATGAAAGGGTTTCTCTCACACACCTCAACGCCTCTGCAACCACCTGATGCATATCATAATAGCGATACATTCCCAGGCGGCCTCCAAAGATTACCCCATCCTCTTTCCCGGCAAGGGCTTTATATTTTTCATAAAGAGTATTATTCTTCTCATCATTCATCGGATAATATGGCTCTGCGCCTTTCTCCCATGCCGCAGGGTATTCTCTGGTAATGACAGTCTTAGGATTATGCTCCCCTGTATTGCCATATCCGCCCTGACAGCCATACTCAAAATGCTTATGCTCGATAATCCTTGTGTAAGGAATCTCATATTCTGTATAATTGACCACAGCATTCCCCTGATAATTTTCCATATTAAGCGTCTCCGTCTCAAATCTCAGACTGCGGTACTCCAATTCTCCGTAGCAGTAATCATAGTAGGCGTCAATCATTCCGGTAAACACAATCTTATGAGCCTGTGCTTTTAACGCTTCACGCTCTGCAAAAAAGTCGGTATTCAGACGCACCTCAATCCCTTCTAACATCTTTGCAATCATCCGGGTATATCCGCCCATAGGAATCCCCTGATATCTGTCGTTAAAATAATTATTGTCATACACAAAACGCACCGGAAGCCTGCGAATGATGAAGCTGGGAAGCTCGGTCGCCCGCTTTCCCCACTGTTTCTCCGTATACCCTTTCACCAGCTTCTCATAGATATCCTTCCCTACCAGGGAAACGGCCTGCTCCTCCAAGTTCTTTGGCTCAGTGATGCCTGCCTCCTGAATCTGTCTGTCAATAATCTCCCTTGCTTCATTTGGTGTCTTCACTCCCCACATCTTGCTGAACGTATTCATGTTAAATGGGAGATTATACAATTCATCCTCATATCTTGCAACAGGACTGTTGGTATAGCGGTTAAATTCCGCAAACTGCTGTACATAATCCCACACCTCTTTGTCCGACGTGTGAAAGATATGGGCGCCGTACTCATGGACTTGGATTCCCTCTACTTCTTTTGTATAAATATTACCCCCAATATGATTCCTGCGGTCAATCACCAGCACATGCTTTCCCGCTTTATTGGCTTCATACGCAAAAACAGCTCCAAACAGCCCTGCGCCTACAATCAAATAGTCATCTTTCATTTCTGTTTATCCTCTCTTTTCTATATTCTGCACATTTTATCACAATTATATCTTGTTCTATTTATATTTTCAACCGTCAACCAAACAGATTATGCCCACTTAGCGCTACTTCCCTTATCCGTTCTTGTAATCAACAGTTTACAGTCTATCTGCTCTTTCAGTTCATTTACATGAGAAATAATTCCCACAAGCCTCCTCTCATCTGCAAGCTCCGCCAGAATCCCGATTGCTTGTCCTCTTGCCTCGTCATCCAGCGAGCCAAATCCCTCGTCCACAAACATCGTATCCAGATGAATCGCCCCTGCTGTATTCTGGACAATATCGGAGAGTCCCAATGCCATAGCAAGAGAAGCCATGAAAGATTCCCCGCCCGACAGCGTCTTCACATCCCGAACAGAATCACTTGCCATATGGTAGATATCCAAATCCAGCCCGGCCTGTCCCTGGCTTGCCAGATTCTTCACATCCCGGCACTGCAAAATAAATTCCCCGGAGGTCATACGTACCAGTCTCTTATTGGCCGCACGTATTATCTGCTTGAAATACTGTCTCTGCACATACGTTTCAAAATCCAGTTTCACTGCCTTGCTTAGATTTCCGTTGGCAGTCCTGCTTAAATTCCCCACCATCTCATACTGTCTCTGTAACTCTCCATCCTTTTCCAAATAGTTCTTTAACCGGTTTTTCACTTCCCGATTCTTCTGATTGGAGCTGTAGAGACGAATGTATTCTTCCTGCGACTTCGTATGATTCTTCGCCCCTTCCTGGACGTTTTCCTCAAGCTGTTTTAAATCGACTCTCTCCTTCCCCTCCAACTGCTCCTCAAGCGACTTTTTCCTTCCGGACGCTTCATTGACCTGCGTATGAAATTCCTTGATTTTTCTTTCCAGCTCTTCCATATCCTCTGAGGATAATTTTCCTAAAAAATACGCTGCCTCATCCTCAAATCCTTGCTTTTCAAGCATCGCTTCATAATCCAAACCAAATATCCTCTCCTCTTCCTCCTGACGCCTCAACAACTCCTCTCCATTGGTTTTTTTGCCCTCCAGTTTCCGCAGTTCTTCTATCGCCTGCCTCTCTTTCTTTGCAGACTGTTCGAAAGCAGTCTTCGCCTCCCCCAGCATTTTCTCCAACTCCTCCATACGTTCTTCTGCCTGTACCTGTGTAGCAAAGGGAAGCTTCTCTTCTTTTAGCCGGATTTCTGACTCAAGCTGTTTTTCTTCGGTCACCCCTTCTTCATATTCAGACTTTGCCTGCTCATAGGTCCTTTCCAGACCTTGAACTTCTTCGTTGATTCTCTTCTCCGTTTCAACTGCCTGACCGAACTGTTCTGTCTCTTTCTCTAATCTTTCAAGCTCTGCCCGCGTTTTCTTAAGGGTAAGCTCATTCTTTGCCGCCTCTTCCCCTATCAGGCTCTTTATCTTTTCACTATTCTCCTTGGAAAATGCGTTTTCCTGTGGAAATACAGCCTCCATCACCCGTCCGTATTCTCTAGCAAATGCTTCACTCCCCGACTCGCATCTCGCCGCCTGCTCCCGGAATCTTGCTACGGACTGCTCCCTTCTTTCCTCCG
Organism: uncultured Lachnospiraceae bacterium; assembly: GCA_949957035.1. The sequence continues at coordinate 3,386 of CATLIP010000019.1, read as the reverse complement.
CCTGATCCCGTTTCCTCTTCGCCTTCTCCACCTCCTGCTGAGTCGGCGCGCCTTCCGTCATCCTTCGGATATGCGGATGTTCACAGGAACCGCATACCGGACAAGGTTTTCCCATCTCTAACCGCCCTGCCAGGATTCCCGCCTGCTCTGCCAAGAATGCCTGATATCTCTCTTCATAAACTTGAAACGCATTCAGATAGGACTTTTGCTCTTTCTCCGCCTGAGTCTGTCTTATGTGACATTCCTTCATCTCCTTGACAAGCTTCTCCCACTGAATTTCTAACTTTTCCAGATCCAGACTCCTTAACGTCTGCTGCTCCTCCCTGAGCTTATAACCTTCCATCTTTCCCGAACTTTGGACATATTTTTCCTGAATCTCCCTTGCCTCTTCGCGCTGCTTTTTCAAATCCTCAAAGGCTTTTTTCTGTTTATCCAGTTCTGCCTTAAGCTTCTTCTGTGAATTCTGCTCCTTGGTATACCGCTTCCTAAGCTCTTTCAGCTGTCCATATTGGGGCAATGCATCCTTAAGCCTTACTATGCAGGCATTACAGGATTTCTCCTGTCTCGAAAGCTCCTCCTCACACTGTAATTTGAGCTCCTGAAGCTCTTGAACCTGAACTTTCAGGACATCTATTCTATGGCCGGTTTCCTCCATATTCTTCCTGGTCTTCTCGGCCGCTTCTCGGCCTGCCTTAAGCCTTGTCTCCTGAAGCTTTACCTTCTGTGCTCTCTGCGCGGTCTGAAACTGTGCTTCCCATCCCATGCACTCCCCCCGGCGCAATGCTAACTCCTCCTCCTTACAGCAGATTGTGCTATAAGCGTCAAACAGCCGGTTCAAAGTCTCTCCTTCCTTAAGCTTTCCTTTTAACTCGTCCAAATATCGCTGAAAGGATTCTGTCTCTTCTTTCTTCTCTTTTTCTAAAATACGCCCAGCCCTTACAATCTCCTTCAATGTTTCCATTACTTCTTCATAGGGAATCACAGAATAACCCTTCAACGTCCCCCAACGCTCTGCAAATAAAAACGCAAGATTTCCTGCAAATTCTACCCGTTCCATCTCCTGTTTTGCAGCCCTCAGATTATCCTCCAACCGACTATACAAATTTCCCGCGCGCCGCTTTAACTCCTCCTGAACCCGGTAGTAAAGCCGGGTCTGAAAAATTCTGGAAAATATCCGCCTGCGCTCTTTGGATTCCGCATGAAGTAATTTCAGGAAATCCCCCTGTGCAATCATGGCAATCTGGGTAAACTGGTCGGCATCCATCCCCATAAGCTCCACAATCTTCTGGTCCGTCTCCCGCTTCTTCCCCCGATACACATTTCCGTCCGGCAAAAACAGCTCTACCTTCGGGGCTTCCTTCACATACCTGGGGGAACCGTCGGCATGCTTCCGTTTTCCAAGCCGCGTATATTCCGGATTCCTGCGAATCCTGTATGTTTCCTTCCGATATAAGAAGGTATACTCCACATAGGTATCCCTTTCCTCCGATGCATACTGACTTCTCATCATGTTCCCATCCCGTTTTCCGCCGCTGGTCTGATCATACAGAGCATAGGTAATTGCATCAAAAATCGTCGTCTTCCCCGCGCCTGTATCCCCTGTAATCAGGAATAGCCCATGCTGCACATCTGTAAAATCAATCTCTGTTTTTTCCGCGTAAGACCCAAAGGCTGACATGACTAATCTGACTGGTTTCATGGTTTATTCCTCCTTTACATCCTCAAAAATACGGCTCATTATATGAAGTTCCTCTTCCTCTAACTCCCTCCCCTGCATCTCCTCATAGAAATCGGCAAAGGTCTTAAGAGGGTCTTTCATAATCACTTCCTCATCCAGTTCCAAAAGCTTTGTCCTTGTCCGGCTGTTTTCCACACGCACTTCTAAGATATGGTCAAATACCTTCTCAAGCTGTTCTTTCGGCTTGTAGGCCTCTAATTCATCCGTCAGCGTTACGCTAATATAATCTTCACGCTCGCTTTTTACCGCCTGCTCTAAAATCCCCTTAAGACTCCCCTTCTTCTTTTTTACATCCCGCAGCGGATGTAAAGGAAGAAGCTCAATCAAGGGAGTCTCTCCCTTCTCGCCAAGGGTTACCACTGTTAAGGTTTTCTCGTGACAACATTCGCTTACAGAATATTTTAGCAGCGTTCCGCAATAACGGATATGAGGGCTTCCCACGCTCTGGGGACCATGGAGATGCCCTAAGGCCACATAGTCAAAATCCTGCACCACACTGACGTCTACATTCTCAATTCCGCCTACACAAAAGGTTTCAGAATCGCAGGTCATGGGATATAATTCAGGCGCCCTTCCTGTATAAAATTGGTGAGAAACCAATACATTTCTTCGCTTCTTATAATCAATTTCCTCTCGTTTCAGGAGACGATTGACGGCATCTGTACAGGTCTCAGGCGGTTCTTCCTCAAATATATTTCTCACGTAAGAAGGCTTCAGGAATGGTAACAGATAGAAGTCAACTTCGCCAAATGCATCCCGAAGCGTTACTCTTTGGATATGCTCCCCCACATGCCCGGGTGCATTTCCTGCCAAATGAATCTGATGTTTTTTCAGTATATGGGAAGCATACTCTACTCTTTCCGCAGAGTCGTGGTTTCCGCTGATAATCAACACTGGAATGGAGGGGATTCGCTCCGAAAGTCTTGTAAGAAAATCATCAAAAACCTTTACTGCTTCCGCAGAGGGTACAGAACGGTCATAGATATCCCCCGCAATCACCACCGCATCCGGATGGATGGAATCCGCATAGCTGATAATCTCTTCCAGTATCACTTTCTGGTCCTCTTTCAGACTATAATGATGGAGCTGTTTGCCGATATGCAGGTCGGACAGGTGAAAAAATTTCATAAAATGTGTTCCTTTCTATTTACATCTGAAATCAATGTACATTATACTAATATAGGCTTCATGGAGGGTGTGCAAATCATTTTTAAGGAGAGAATATATGTTACGAGATATTGACTTGAACAAAGTGTCGGACGGAAAACTGTACGGCAGTAACGATATGGCGAAGACAGACTGTAACGGCTGCAAGGGATGTTCCTCATGCTGCCGCGGCATGGGAAATTCTATCATATTAGACCCGCTGGATATCCAAAGACTTTCCACAGGCCTTAAGAAATCCTGTGAAGAATTACTGAATGAATATTTGGAGTTAAATGTGGCGGACGGCCTTATCCTCCCCAATCTTCGGATGACAGACCGGGAAGACGCCTGCGTCTTTCTTCGGGACGGACGATGCAGCATCCACTCCATCCGTCCCGGAATCTGCCGTATCTTTCCTCTGGGCCGGTTCTATGAGAATCATTCTTTTCAGTATTTTCTACAGATACATGAGTGTCCTGCACCGGGTAAAAGCAAGATAAAG
>CATLIP010000018.1 GCA_949957035.1 uncultured Lachnospiraceae bacterium | reverse complement strand
CCTATAACCTGACAGTTCCGCCGTCCGGACGGACCTTATCGGGCGGTCTTGACCCGGCTGCCCTGCATATGCCGAAGCGGTTCTTCGGTGCGGCGAGAAACATGCGGGGCGGCGGAAGCCTTACCATTCTGGCAACGGCTCTCGTCAACACAGGAAGCAAGATGGACGACGTTATCTATGAGGAGTTCAAGGGAACCGGTAACATGGAACTGGTATTAGACCGGAAGTTATCAGAGAAGAGAGTCTTTCCGGCCATTGATATTCCTCAGTCCGGCACCAGAAGAGAAGACCTGCTTCTGTCCCGGGAGGAGCAGGAGGCGGTTGATACCATGCGCCGCGCTCTGAATGGTATGAGGGCGGATGATGCTGTGGAGAACATTCTGAATATGTACAGCAGAACCCGCAATAATGCAGAGTTGATTCAAATGGTAAAAAAGACAAAAATAATCTAGACAATGCCATATTTTTATGTTACAATAACAACGCTGTTTAGAAAACGTAAGAAATGCGTAAGCATATGACGAAATAAAGAAGAGGTGAAGAACATGAAAGAAGGAATACATCCAACATATCATCAGGCAACTGTAACTTGTAACTGTGGCAACACATTTGTGACAGGTTCTACAAAAGAAGACATTCACGTAGAGATCTGTTCCAAGTGCCATCCATTCTACACTGGCCAGCAGAAGGCAGCTCAGGCTCGCGGCCGTGTTGATAAGTTCAATAAGAAATACGGAATGGGCAAATAAGAATGCAGGTATCGGGTTGAGGTTGTATGATCTCAGCCCTTTTCTATATCTGTTTTTCCGACGCTTTTGTCAGAGCTGTCAGAAGCCGGCAGACAAAAACAGGAAAGCGGTAGGAAAACAGGAAAGCAGTATGAAAGGGTTTACGGCAGGAGGAATCAGATTACAATATGAAATCATCAAATATAGGCGGCCAAGCGGTGTTAGAAGGCATTATGATGAAGCACAAGGATGAATATGCGGTTGCGGTGCGCAAGCCCGACGGTGAGATTCTGGTGAAGAGAGACACTTATAAAAGCATTGTCCACAAATGGAAGAAGCTGACAGAGATTCCGTTTATCAGAGGAGTCTTTAATTTCATTGATTCCATGGTGCTGGGAATGAAGACGCTGACCTATTCCGCCAGCTTTTTCGAGGAGGAAGAAGAGGAGAGGGAGCTGACAGAGAAGGAGGCGTGCAAGCAGGAGAAGAAGGAAAGCCTGCTGATGGGAGCCACGGTTGCGTTTTCCATGGTGATGGCGGTTGCCATCTTCATGGTGCTGCCCTATTTTTTGTCTTCTCTGTTAGAAAAATATATCCCGTCCTACGGCGTGCGTACAGTGATTGAGGGATTCGTGCGGATTGGGATTTTTATTGCATATGTGCTGCTGATTTCACGAATGGAGGATATCCAGAGAACATTCATGTATCATGGGGCAGAACATAAGTGCATCAACTGTATTGAACACGGGCTTCCGCTGACGGTAGAGAATGTGCGGATCAGTTCTAGGCAGCATAAACGGTGCGGTACCAGTTTTCTGTTTCTGGTTCTTGCCATCAGCATTATCATGCTGGTTCTGGTGCGCGCTGAGACTCCGGTTATGAGGATTGTAATCAGAATCGCACTGCTTCCGGTGATTGCGGGGATTTCTTATGAGTTCCTTAAGCTGGCAGGACGCAGTGAGAATCCGGTTGTGAATCTGTTCAGCAAACCGGGCCTTGCCATACAGAAGCTGACGACCAAAGAGCCGGACGATGGCATGATTGAGGTGGCAATTCAGGCAGTTGAGGCAGTATTTGATTGGAGAGCATATGAGGCAGAGAATTTTCACACTGCGGCAGATTATGAAAGAAGGGACGGAAAGCTTAGAGGCGGCTGGTATTGAAGAGGCGGCGCTGGACGCATGGCTTCTAATGGAAGCTGTGACAGGTATCAGCCGGGCGGCATATTACGGGGAGCCGGAGCGGGAACTTGAGGAAGCGCAGGCTATCCGGTATCTGGAATGTATTGAGAGACGGAAAAATAGGATTCCGCTGCAGCACATTACCGGGGAACAGGAGTTTATGGGCTTCCCTTTCTATGTGAACGAGTATGTGCTGATTCCGCGGCAGGATACGGAGACGCTTGTAGAAGATACGGTGAAGCTGATTCGCAGCAGGAGATACGGAGGGCTGCGGGTGCTGGATATGTGTACGGGTTCTGGGTGTATCCTGCTGAGTATTCTGAAGCTGTGTCCGGGGACAGAAGGCGTGGGATGTGACATTTCCGGGGATGCACTGACTGTGGCTGAAAAAAATGCGAAGAGGCTGAATGTGAGAGCAAAGTGGGTGCAGTCGGATCTGTTTGTGGAATTTACGCAGAGCAGGGAGAAATACGATGTGATTGTGTCCAATCCTCCTTATATCCGTACTTCGGACTTAGAAGGGCTTCAGGAGGAAGTGCGTCTGCATGATCCGCAGATTGCCCTTGACGGCGGGGAAGACGGACTATATTTTTATCGGAATATTGTAAAAGACAGTATTTATTTTATCAAGGACAAGGGATATCTGCTGTTTGAAATCGGCTGTGACCAGGGAGAGGATGTGGCGGCGCTGATGAAGGAGTATGGGTATGAAGACGTCAGAGTCGAAAAGGATCTGGCGGGTCTTGACCGGGTGGTGTCGGGCATTTATCATAGAGGAAAAGTCTGTGGGAGTGGTTTCCTCTAGCGGAACGGCGCCATGGTTTGAATATATTTGTAAAAAGAGAATGAATGGAAATAAAAAATAGTCGGAGGAAGAGCGATGTTTGACAGATTAGAGGATTTGCTGATTCGTATGGAGGAAATCTTAAGTGAGCTTTCGGAACCGGATGTGGCTAGTGACCAGGATCGGTTCCGAAAACTGATGAAAGAACAGAATGACTTGTCTCCTATTGTGGAGGCATATAAGGAATATAAGGGGTGTAAGCAGACGATTGAGGACAGCCTTCAGATGCTGGAGGAGGAGTCAGACGAGGAAATGCGGGAACTTGCCAAGGAGGAATTGAATGAGGCCAAGGCGAGAGTCGAGGAACTGGAAAGGGAACTTAAGATTTTGCTGCTGCCGAAGGATCCCAATGATGATAAGAACGTTATCGTAGAGATTCGCGCGGGCGCCGGGGGAGATGAGGCGGCTTTATTTGCGGCGGAGATTTACCGTATGTATCTGCATTACGCAGAAAGCAGACGTTGGAGGGTAGAACTGGTAGAATGCGAAGAGATTGGTATTGGCGGCATGAAGAACGTTACCTTCATGATTAACGGAAGCGGCGCTTATTCGGTGATGAAATATGAGTCCGGCGTACACCGTGTACAGCGTGTGCCGGAGACGGAGTCTGGTGGGCGGATTCATACGTCTACGATTACGGTGGCCGTGATACCGGAGGCGGAGGAAGTGGATGTACAGATTGACGAGAAGGATATCCGGATTGACGTCATGAGGGCCTCCGGCAATGGCGGGCAGTGTGTCAATACCACGGATTCCGCCGTCCGTCTGACCCATTATCCTACCGGGATTGTGATTTACAGCCAGACGGAGAAGTCCCAGCTTCAGAACAAGGATAAAGCATTTGCACTGCTGCGGGCGAAATTATATGATATTGAGTGCCAGAAGCAGCATGACGCTGAGGCGGAGGCAAGGAAGAGCCAGATCGGGACTGGGGACCGTTCCGAGAAGATCCGTACCTATAACTTCCCCCAGGGACGGGTGACGGATCACAGGATCGGGCTGACGCTGTATAAGCTGGATAAGATTATGAACGGGGATATCCAGGAGATTATTGATGCGTGTATTGCGGCGGATCAGAGTGCGAAGCTGGCGAATATGAATGAGTAGACAGATGTTTCAAATCTATATCCAGAGGGCATACTTTCATGTATGCCCTTATTTGCAGGCAGATAGATACATTCCTTTATATGTAGGCGGAATGATATTTCGGGTAAGATTTTGGAGGAAATGATCGCATGAGAATCATGAATATGGAGAATCAGTGGACGGTTCACGTAAAAAAATTTGGGAAAATAGAAGAAGCGGAGATTCAGGCCGCACCATTGACATTATTTATCGGGGACAATAACAGTGGAAAAAGTTATATCATGACATTGCTGTATGGGCTTTGGAATCTTGATTTCTTTGGAGAATATGACCTTTGTGAGGAATCTCTGTCTTATCAGGAGTGTTTTAGTATATCGGAACGCATCGTAAACGAGTGTAAGAATAATGTAGATATGGAATATATTTTGCAAGGAGAAGAATTAAAAGTATTCCAACAATTATTGAATCTGGTTCTGGCACGGAATAAGAAAAGGTTTTTGAAGAAGTTATTTAATAAAGAAATAGAGATACAGGAACTATATATAGAATTTTCTGTTAATGCTCAATACTGCTTTCATTTTTCTTATAATAAAGATATAAGCGGAGGAACTAACTATACTATTATAGGGAATTACCCGAACTGGGTGTTCAAGGGAGATGATACAGAAGAACTCAAAATAATTCAAGTTCAATTAGCATGTTTGCTGAGCGCAGTCTTGCAATGGAATATTAATGGACCAGTCTATTTTCCCACTGCAAGAACCGGGTTTTTGCTGACTTACAAAGAACTGACACGTAGTGCATTGCATAGCAGGTATTCGATTGACGAGACGAATAAGTCTCTATTAACAAAACCAGCTACAGATTTTCTTATGGCTCTGAGTACCATGAATACAGGAAGAAATATGCTTCAGTATTCAAAAATAATTGAGTTTATAGAGAGGCACATTATATCCGGACATATCCGGACATCCAGTCTTCCGGTTTATGATATTTTGTATGAGCCAGAAGGTTCAAAGGATAGCCTTCCATTACATGTTACATCGGGAGTTGTCACGGAAGTAACGCCATTGTTATTGTTTTTGCAGCATAGCCTGCATATGGGAGCTTTGCTGATTGAGGAACCGGAAATATCGCTGCACCCGCAATTGCAATGGGAGATGGCTCGTGTTCTGCTCCGGCTTATGAACCAGGGGCTGCCGGTTTTAGCTTCGACTCATAGCGACATTATTTTACAGCATATTAATAATATGATAAAGGCCAATGAGATGAGTAAAAAAGACCGGTGTCTGGAGAAAACGGGATATGAACCAGAAGATTTGCTGCCCAGGGAGCAGGTTGCCGTATATCAGTTTGATGAGCAGGAAAATGGTCAGACGCGTCTGACGAAACTTCCATGTGGAGATTACGGGTTTGAAGCAGTAACTTTTTATAACACTCTGAAAAATATGAATAAACAGATTGATTTTATTGAAGATGGCAGGGAGTAATGCAGTGTTTCATAGAGACGTCGAAAAAAGGCTGGAATTATTGAATAGCGGGTTGATAGAGATTTCGCAGGAACAGGTACATTTAAAAGAAAAAAATGAAGATGGATATGCTGATTTACAACTGGAACTGGAGCATCCATGTATTTTATTTAGAGATTTGGAAAAGAAGAAATTATAATATTTTAAAAATCAAACGTGTTCTGATTATGTGCTGTTTGAATATATAAATCAAGATGACAACTGGAGAATTCATATTTTTGAATTGAAGCGTTCTGTCGGTGAAAAAGAATGGGGCCGGATAAAGAAACAGTTTATGGGAGCTTTGCAGAATGCACTGGCTCTTGCGGGTGTTCTGGATGTATGTGTGAATTTGGGAAATGTATATGTTTATACAGTATTTCGCAATGACAAACTGAATCAATCTATGAACCCGGTCAGGCTAAGGCAAAGGATGTATGAAAGAGTATCGGCTCAAAGCGGCAGAGGATGTACAGATTGGAATGAAGAAAAATTAATATTCGATTTTTTGGGAGAGAAGGAATTCACACATAGGAAGATCAAGTTGGATATTGAAAGTGGAGAAGGGATATTCTGTTTGTAAAAAGATGGCAATCGGAAGGCTGATCATCTATATAAAGTTTTGTCCCATATTTGACATAAGCAGAGAGAAATATCGTTGAGGAGGAGATGAAAATGCTTCGGACATTATCTATATATTGGTCTATGCTCCATATACTTTTTATATTTATGCTGTTATTCCGGCCGCGTTATACCAGGAAGAAGACGATACTGGCAACCGGGATCTGTATGGGAGTATTGATATTACTGAACGGGGCGGGGATGGCAGTTCTGGGCGTTGAAGCTCTGCTGCAGGTCTTTGTGCTGACTTGTACCGTTCCCAGCTTCCTCTTCTTCTATATTCTGAGTGTAGACAGGAATTTTAAATTTATTTTTTCCTTCTGTCTGGCGGATACATCCTGTCTGTGGCTGATGGTGGTTACAAATCTGCTGGACTATTTTCTGGGCGGCGGGCAGTATGTTCTGCTGTTTATCAGCAGGCTGATTGCGTTTCCTCTTGTGGAGTATCTGCTCTGGCGCTATTTCAGAAAGCCGTATCTGGAACTGCAGGATGTAGTGGAAAAGGGTTGGGGAATTTTTTCCGGGATGACCATGCTTTACTATATCCTGCTGGCGGTAACCATGCAGAATGCAGCCGGCATTATGGAAAATCCCGAGAATATATTTCAATGTATACTGATGCTGGCTCTGATGTTGTTTAATTATGCCACGATTTTTACGTCCCTTTACAGGCAGCTTATGCTTTACCGGAAACAGCAGAGCGAACGTATCTTACAGGAACAGAAGAACATGCTGGAAGCACAGCTTGAGAATCAGCAGCAGATACGAAGAATGAAGCATGATATGAAGGGATATTCCGCAACACTTCTGGGATTGCTTTCGGAAGGGAAGATAAAGGAAGCCATGGTATATCTGAAAGGTGTGGAGACGGAGATGGATACTCTTGAGGGGACGTTCTGCGCCAATCCTTATATTAATGCGGTATTTGTCCAGTATTCCGGGAAACTGGAAGAACTGGGTGCAGAATGTACCATGGACATCCAGGCCGGAGAGGAAGAACTGCCCTATATGGAGTTGTGCCAGATTCTTTCCAATGGGCTGGAAAATGCCTGTGACGCATTGCGAAAGCTTGATATAAAGAGCCGTAAGGTTTCCGTAGATATGAAGTATAACAGGAATCATCTTATTATACGGATTAAGAACCGATGCCGGGAGAGCCTGTATGTAGAAAAGGGAAAAATCCCTGCTACGGATAAGTCTGAACCGGGGCATGGCTTCGGAATTACTACCATACAGGCGGCAGCGGGCAGGCTCGGCGGGGATATGATGTGTTATACGGAAGACGGGAATTTTATTTTGGATGTTATGGTATCATGCCAGACTCTTAAAAAGAGAATGAAAATATTACAGAGTTAATCAAAGGGCTGTCGGGAGTTTCCCGACAGCCTTCTTTCCTATTGAGAGATATCTATCCGTTAGATTTGCAAAGAGAGTTTTTATCGTTTCTTTTCCATAGATAAAAGCAGATACACACCAGTATCAGCAGGAGGTCTGCCAACAAAGTCCCTTCAATACCGAAACCTACATTGTATGCAAAACTGTCCTTTGCCGTGGAAGCATCCAGACGGAAGACAGAGTATGGGGATACGATACCTGAGTTCGGCAATCCGAATATGATATTCTGTGTAAAATTCCACATGGCGTGCATGGACATGGCGCACCAGATGCTATCCATATAATAGACCATGAACGAAAATAAAACCCCAACAATGAATATATTCAGCACGGACAGAACCGTTACGCCTTCGTTCGTCAGATGCAGGATGGCGAAAAGTAAGGAGTTCCCGATAATTGCCACGGCAGGATGCCCATAGCTTTGTCTCAGACGCTGGTACAGGAATCCCCGGCAGACTAGTTCCTCCGCCGAAGATTGGACGAAGACGGCGATGAAAATAAGCGCAAAAGCCGCTGGCCGGAAGGAATCGTAGTGCAGTGAGATATCTTTGTGGAGCCATGCCGCAAGGATGCAGACGCCGTTCAGGACGAAGCCAAGGACAAATCCGAGCAGGAGGTTCTTTAGGTTGTTGCCTGCCGCACTTCTTCCGATGGATTTCAGGATGGGGCGGTTTTTCTTTGTAAACCGCAGATATAAAAGCGTCAGTATCCAGATACCGATAAAACTCAGGTACATGGTGACGGTGACTGCAACGTCCGAGCTTGTCATGAAGGGGAAGAAGCCTAGCAGCATCCCAAGGAACTGTCCAAGTATGATGAGAAGTACCGCGAGAATGTAGAGTATGAATAGATTGTCGGTGAGTTTACGTTTTGCTGTGTGATTCATTTTTACCCTTTCTACTATTTATGGTTAATTTGGATTCCAATACGATAGTATCACAGTATTCTTAACAGGTCAACCGATGTCGGTTCATGATAATCCTGCGGTAATACTTATATATGTCCTTGACATATATATCGAGGTGTGATATAAAATATATATCGAGGTACGATATAGTGTAATGCGATATATCGTATTAAAATGTATCGAGAGAACGGATAGAAAGGTGTGATGGGATGACGGACAGGATTAAGAGGGTGTATGTTCCTATGACGGAGACCGGATTCTACATTTTATATTGCCTGCAAGACGAGATGCATGGATATAACATCGGGCAGACTGTAAAGCAGATGACAGGCGGGGAAGTGGTCATCAGCCCCGGGACGATGTATGGAACGCTGTCTAAGATGGAGAAAGACGGGTTGATACGGTTTGTAAGGGAAGTGGAGAAACGGAAGCTGTATGTGATTACGGAGCTTGGAAGGGAGATTCTTGACATAGAGCTTCACAGGATTGAAAGGCTGTACCGGAACAGTAAAGGAGAGTATATTTATGGCAGATAGAGTGGCATTTCGTTTTTGGACGATTACGGATTATGATAAAGAAGAGTTTTTGAGGGAACAGCACAGGGAAGGATGGAGGTTCAAAAAATATCTGATTCCAGGCTTTTACTTGTTTGACAGGTGCAGGCCGGAGGATGTGGTGTACAGGGTGGATTTCGACCATGCCAAAAAGGGGGAAAAGAGTGAATATTTGCAGATGTACCGGGATTATGGCTGGGAATATATATTTGAGGTAAATAGTTTCAGCTTTTTCCGGAAACCAGCCGACGGCATGGAGGAGAAGGAGACAGAGATATTCAGCGATGATGAATCAAGGCTTGAGATGGTCAGCCGGATTTTCAGGCGGAGAATGCTCCCCCTTTTGTGCGTTTTCCTGTGTTGTCTGCTGCCGCAGTTCTTCATCCAGTGTATGCTCTGGATGGAAGACGGACAGGAAGCGTCAATGGTGTTGACCATCATTTTTGGAGTTCTTTTTGTGCTGTATGTGGGGTTGTTTATCCACTGTGGCAGAGGAATCCGCAGGCTAAGGCGGAAATATAAAAAAATGTAATTTCCATGGGGATTCGTGTGCTGACACATTTACATTTTGTCAAATGATGAGAATGAAAGTAAATGTGTCAGCGTACTAAACGTTGATACAAGAGGGAAAATGTGGTATTCTTGGCAGAGAAGACAAAAGTTTTAGACGGACTTGGGAAATGGACGAGGGAGGTTTTTGCTATGATAGCAGGAGCATGTATGGCGCCCCATCCTCCGCTGATCATACCGGAAATCGGCAGAGGTGAGGAACGGAACATTCAGGACACGGTTTGCGCGTACCATGAGGCCGCAAGAAGGATAGCGGAATGGAAGCCGGAGACGATTGTATTGATTTCACCCCATCAGATGATGTATGCGGATTATTTCCATATCTCACCGGGAGATGGTGCGAAAGGTGATTTCAGGCAGTTCGGTGCAGGGCAGGTGAAGATGGAGGCCGTCTATGATACGGAATTTGTTGAAAATCTCTGCAAACTGGCAGAGGCAGGGAATCTTCCGGCAGGGACCGCAGGGGAGCGTGACAGGAGATTAGACCATGGGACGATGGTGCCGTTGTATTTTGTAAATCAGTACTGGACAGATTATCGGCTGGTCAGGGTTGGGCTTTCCGGGCTTCCTCTTTCGGCACATTATGAACTGGGACGGCGGATGAAGGAAACTGCCAAAATCCTTGGCCGCAGGACGGTGGTGATTGCCAGCGGGGATTTGTCTCACAGGCTTGCCGCCGAAGGTCCTTACGGATACAAGGAAGAAGGCCCGGAGTATGACCGCCGGGTCATGGATGTGATGGGAAGCGGCGATTTTGGGAAACTTCTGGAATTTCCGGAGAATTTCTGTGAGAAAGCGGGAGAGTGCGGACACAGGTCATTTGTGATGATGGCGGGAGTGTTGGACAGAACCGGCGTTGCAGCAGAGCGTCTGTCCTATGAGGGACCTTTTGGAGTCGGGTATGGTATCTGCACATATGAGGTATGCGGCAAAGATTTGACACGGAATTTTAAGGAGCAGTATGAAGAGAAGGAACGGGAACGGATACAGGGGCTTAGGGCGAAGGAGGATGCCTATGTGCGCCTTGCGAGGGAGACGATAGAAACCTATGTCCGTACTGGCGTGAAGGGAGAGATACCAGAGAACCTGCCTGAGGAAATGTATACCCAGAGGGCCGGGGTATTTGTTTCCATAAAGAAGGAAGGGCAGCTTCGGGGATGTATCGGCACGATTCAGGCGGTACAGCCTTCCATAGCGGAAGAAATTGCCGAGAATGCCGTCAGCGCCGCCATAAAAGACCCACGATTCTCCCCCATTGAGCCGGAGGAGCTTGAGAAACTGGTGATTAGCGTAGACGTGCTGGGGAATACGGAGAAGATTGATTCTGAGGATATGCTGGATGTCAGACGATATGGCGTGGTGGTGACAAAGGGATACCGGCGGGGACTGCTCCTGCCGAATCTGGAAGGGATTGACACGGTTAAGGAACAGGTACGGATTGCCAGGCAGAAGGCGGGAATCGGGGAACAGGAAGAGGTTCAGTTGGAACGGTTCGAGGTAATACGGCATTAGTCCTGTTATGCAAGGAAAAATGATATTATAAGGGTTCGTAACAGTGTTCATACGTTTGAAAATGATACGAATGAAATGGCAGAGTTTGTTGTTTTTAGATTTGTGCGGATGGAACAAATAAGAGAGAATTGATAAAACATGATAAAACAGTTGTCAGCCGTTAAAAGCTGTTTCATGATGCAATAACAAAAGCATGACAAAAAGAGGGCAGTGTATGAAAAAAATCTTATATCATGGTTCTGAAAATATCATTGAGCAGCCGGAATATAACAAAGGCGCGAAAACGAATGATTATGGAAGAGGATTTTATTGCACAGAAGAGATTGCGCTTGCAAAGGAATGGGCATGTAAAAATCAAAAAAATGGATATGTGAATATATATGAACTGGATATGTCAATGATGAATGTCATGGACTTGAACAGCCCTCAATATAGTATCCTTAATTGGCTTGCACTTCTGGCTGCCCATCGGACATACTGGCAGAATGGGAGTATCGCGGCAGAAGCAAAAGCATATATCAGGGAGCATTTCCTGATTGATATCTCCGAATACGATATTATTATCGGTTACAGGGCGGACGATTCTTACTTTGCTTTTGCGCAGGATTTTGTTGCCGGTGCAATCTCTTTACAAAGGCTTTCGGAGGCAATGCATCTCGGAAAATTGGGAGAGCAGGTTGTGCTAAAGAGCAGGAAAGCCTTTGAGACAATTCAATATCTTGGGAATGAGGCGGCAGAGGCAGAAGTTTATTATAGGAAAAAGATACTGAGGGAGCGCGAAGCAAGAAGAGAATACCGCAGGAAACGAAGTAAGACGGCAGACGTCAATGAATTGTTTATTTTGGATATTATGAGAGAGGGAATAAAGAATGGTGATACACGCTTATTCTGAGGAATATCTGTATTCGGCGCAGAGAATCATGGGAGATATGTTCGATTATGCTTCGGATTCCTATGAAATGGATTTGGATGTTTTTTTTGGCATGTTTCTTGTATCGGATGTGGCGTATCAGTTTCAGACGGGGAATCCAAGTTATGTGGCGGGAAAAACAGGATGTGAATTGGTAAAAGAGGTAATCCGGCAGAGCGGGCTTACGCTTCCGGATTTGCCGGAGGAGATGTATCTGGATAAATCTCCTGAATTTTGGGCGGGATGGGCTTTGGCTTTTTATCAATGGTATACGGGGAGGACTTTTCAGCGAATTTACAAGGCTGTGCCGATTCGTGAGATATTGAGGATGTACCCGGCCTTCCATGAGATGGATGTGATGCAGTTTGTAGATGCGATGGATGAAAGGCTTTCCGGGTTTTATACGGAGACGAATCTGGAACGTTACAGGCTATATGCAGGTTTATCTCAGAGTGAGCTTGCAGGGATTTCCCATGTCCCGGTCCGGCAGATACGGCTTTTTGAAAAGCGGCAGCAGAACATCAACCATGCACGGGCAATTACCGTGATGCGGCTTGGGCGCGCGTTAGGGTGCAGAAGTGAGGATTTGCTGGAAATCTGATTCCATGGGCTTAATGGGGGGGGGTGGCATACTATGAAATTTAAAGGAAAAGTAGGCGTCTGGGTGTGGCTTCTTTTGGCAGGGCTGAATATTTTCTTGCTTAACTGTTTATTGGCATTACCGGAAGGGGATAAGGTTTCTCTGGGAATTGTATTATTTTCGGTGTTGATTGTAGATAGTACTTGTATCCCGGCGGCAATTAAAAATTATGTTGAGATTGACGGAGGGAAATTGATACAGGTTGTTGGTTTTTGCAGGGACACCATTGAGATTCATGAGATTACGGAAGTATATCGGACACATAACCCCATTGCGTCAGGGGCAATGTCGTTGGATCGGATTATGATAAAGGGAAGAAAACGGGAGATGCTCATTTCCATACACGAAAAAGAACAATTTTTTTCCGAATTAAAGCGGCTGAATCCTTCCATTTTTATTCATTAAAGTCATTTATAAAAAGATGAAAGGAGAGGAATATGGATACAGGGACGATGATATGCAGCGGCGGAAGTATATTTTTTCTGGTATGCGGTCTTTTGTTTGGTATTTTAAAGGGAAAGGCGGCAATCCTGATTAGCGGATTCAACACGATGCCGAAAGAACAGAGAGATAAGTATGACAGGGAGCGGATGAGCAGGGATCAGAGAAATGCGTTTTTTCTGTGGGCTGCAATTCTGGGCGTCGGAAGTGTGTTGGCGCATCTGTTCTCTATGCGGTATGCGGCAATGATTGCGGTAGTTATCTGGCTTATCGTGTTTTTCCGGGACGTGCATCTGGACGAGGAGAAGGAGTTTGGCAAGTATCGGTTGAAGTGAAGAGGGATTATAATGGTGTCGGAAGATATGGAGGGGGAAGGAGTATCATGAAAGGGGAGAGAAGCAGATTGTGGGTTATCTGGAGGATTATCAGCTGAAGACAGGGTATATGCTGAGCTTCTGCTTTAATAAAAAGAAGAAGCCCGGTGTATACGACAGAGTTGTTGGGGATAAGAAGGTGATTGAGGCTGTGGTTTGAGATTTTCAATTTCCGGCTTGTATTCTTGTGAGATTATTGGTACAATAAGGAAACTGGCGTTGGAAAAGAAACGTTGCCATACGTTTGGAAAATAGAGAGTTTTTTTGTATGAGAAAAGAGGAATCAGAGTATAATGAAGGAGAAACTGAAGAAATTATTTGCCTATTACGGTCCATATAAGAGATTGTTCTACAGCGATATGTTCTTTGCGATTCTTGGAGCGGCTGTAACGCTGATTATCCCGCTGGTTGTAAGGTATATTACGAATGAAGTGGTATATTTTGAGGCTTCTAAGGCGAGCCGCTCCATCCTTCTGCTTGGCGCATTGATGGTCGCTTTGGTTCTTTTGGAGATTTTCTGTAATTTTTATATTGCCTATTTCGGTCATATCATGGGCGCGAAGATGGAAGCCGATATGCGCAGGGACATCTTTGGACATTATCAGAAGCTGACCTTTGCGTTTTATGACAATCAGAAGGTGGGGCATCTGTTATCCCGGATTACCAGTGATTTGTTTGATATCAGCGAGCTTCTGCATCATGGCCCGGAGGATTTGGTCATCTCGGTGATTAAGATTATCGGATCCTTTGCCATTCTTTTGGCGGTGAATGTAAAGCTTGCTTTGGTGGCGTTTGCATTTATTCCGGTTATGGCTGTGTTTGCATTTTACTTTAACGGGAAGATGGGCAAGGCCTTTAAGCGGAACAGACAGAAGATTGCAGAGATTAACAGCCAGATTGAGGACAGTCTGTCCGGAATACGGGTGGTAAAGTCATTTGCCAATGAAAAAGAAGAGATGAAAAAATTCAAACAGGGGAATGATAACTTTGTGGCGGCGAAAAAGGTGAGCTACAAGTATATGGGAATTTATCATTCCGGGCTCGGAGCCATGAGTACGATGATTACAGTTGTTGTCTTGGTCGTGGGAGTCAGAATGATGCTGTCGGGCAGTGTGGCTTTGACGGATTTAATCACATTTCTTCTATATATTAATAATTTTACCGACCCGGTTAAGAAGCTGGTTGCATTTACAGAGCAATTCCAGAACGGCTACTCAGGTTTTGAGCGGTTTCTTGAAATTCTGTCCATTGCGCCGGATATTGAGGATAAGCCGGATGCTGTGTCAGTGGGGCAGATGAAAGGTGAGATTGAGTTTCGGGATGTATCTTTCCGGTATGATGATCAGAATGAAAGAGTGTTAAACCACATTAACCTGAAGGTGGAGGCCGGAGACTACATGGCTTTAGTGGGCCCGTCCGGGGTGGGAAAGACGACTCTTTGCAGTCTGATTCCAAGATTTTATGATGTGTCGTCGGGTACAATTACGGTTGACGGGCTGGATATTCGTGATATAAAGCTTGATGACCTGCGCAATAATGTAGGTATCGTGCAGCAGGATGTGTATCTGTTTGCAGGGACGATTCTTGACAATATTCGTTACGGCAGGATGGACGCCACAGACGAGGAGGTTGTGAGGGCGGCGAAGAATGCCAACGCCCATGATTTTATTATGAGTTTCCCACAGGGGTATCATACGGATATCGGGCAGCGGGGAGTGAAGCTCTCCGGCGGCCAGAAACAGAGATTGTCTATCGCAAGGGTGTTCCTTAAGAATCCGCCTATACTTATTTTTGACGAGGCTACGTCTGCCCTTGACAACGAGAGTGAGCAGGTGGTTCAGAAGTCGTTAGAAGGGTTGGCCAAGGAGAGAACCACATTTGTGATTGCCCACAGACTGACGACAATTCAGAACGCACAGAAGATTCTTGTGCTGACGGAAGACGGAATTGCAGAAGAAGGGACGCATGAGGAGCTGCTTCAGAAGAGAGGAATCTATGAGGCATTATATCACCGTAATTTTGAGAACGTGTAGGTTTGGATTGAAAAGGAAAATAATCATGAAATCAGAATTAAGACAATGGGTGAGAGCAGGGATTGCCGGTGTGTGTACCATGGCTTTTGTGTCTCCTTCGCTGCCGGCCGATGCAGCGGATTTGGACAGTATGGAGAGCCGGTCTTCGGATTTGAAGAATGAATTGGACAATATCAACGGAGAGCTTCTTGAGATTGGCGATGAGATTGCACAAATCCAGGTGGACATTGACGAGATAAACGCAGACATTGAGAAAAATCAGGAACAGCTTGCTATTGCAAGGAAGAGTGAGGAACGGCAGTACGAAGACATGAAGCTTCGTATTCAGTATATTTATGAGAATGAAGGGGAGTCTTGGCTGGGTATGATTTTTTCTGC
>CATLIP010000017.1 GCA_949957035.1 uncultured Lachnospiraceae bacterium | reverse complement strand
CCTTTAAAACACGGTCGCCAACTGCTACTACCGGATTGGCAGGAGCGCCGATATGCTGAGAAACCGGATACACCAGGTCCCCTTTGGGTTTTACCTCGACAATCGCCTTATCCTTCGCCAGGCTCTTGCCGTCATCCGGGTGGATTCCACCCTTAAACGTTAACAATGCCATCCCTTTATCCTTCCTTCCTATTTTCTCTTTTTATACTATACAACAAAATTCCCTATTTATCTAGTAGATTCCAGTATTTCCTTGTATATTTCCACGAACATCTTGTCGAATTTTTAACGGAACTTTACCCATACAAAAAGGATAGAGATCCCTTAAGGAGCTCTATCCTTATACATATACACACTTCCGCCTTTTATTACTCTGTATCGTCTGCTGATTGGGAAATCTCAGAAGAATTTTCCAGAACCTTCATGCTAAGGCTGATCTTCTTCTCAGCAACGTTCAAATCTACAATCTTCGCCGTAATCTCCTGACCTACAGACAGCACGTCTGACGGCTTATCCACATGCGCCCTTGCAATCTGAGAAACGTGAAGCAATGCGTCAACTCCCGGAGCCAGCTCAATAAATGCGCCGAAATCTGTCATTCTTGCAACTCTTCCTTCGATTATGGTTCCTACCGCGAAATTATCTGCGGCGTTCGCCCATGGATTACTCTCCGGGAACTTAAGGCTGAGCGCAATCTTAGTATCGTGAATCTCCTTAATCATTACTTCCAGCTTCTCGCCGACCTTGAATACCTTCTTCGGGTTCTCAACACGTCCCCAAGACATCTCTGAGATATGGAGCAGTCCATCTACTCCTCCCAAATCCACAAACGCGCCGAAATCCGTTACATTCTTAACAGTTCCTTCCATCCTGTCGCCTACCTGAATCCTTGCAAAAAGCTCTTTCTGCTTCTCTGCGCGCTCTGCAACAAGCAACTGCCTCCTGTCGCCGATTACACGATTCCTTCTGGGATTGAACTCACTGATTACAAACTCAATCTCCTGTCCCTGATACTTGCTCAGATCCTTCTCATAAGTATCAGAAACCAAACTTGCAGGGATGAATACCCTCGCCTCTTCGACTACGACACTTAATCCGCCTCCAAGAATCTGCGCAACAGGAGCTTTCAATACTTCGTGATTCTCAAACGCTTCTCTAAGCCTCTCATTGCCCTTCTCGGCAGCAAGCCTCTTGTACGTCAATAACACCTGACCTTCGCCATCATTAACCTTCAAGACCTTTGCGGTCATGGAATCCCCCACTGATACCATCGTAGTCAGATCCGCATTCGTCTCGTTCGTGTACTCGCTTCTTGTGATGATGCCGTCAGCCTTGTAACCTATATTCAAGATGATTTCATCGGGCTTCACATCGATGACAGTACCATCTACAACCTCTCCATTTCTTATTGTCTTGAAAGACTCTTCCAACATTTGTTCAAAAGTTAATTCTGACATAATCTTTGAACCTCCTCAATTATAATATTGGGCGTGGATGCCCCTGCTGTAATACCTACTGTTTCCACGGACCTTAATTGATTCATATCCAAATCGTCAAGTGTCTGTATATAGTACGTATTCAAACATTCGTTCTTACATATTTCAAATAACTTCTGAGTATTAGAGCTACGCCTGTCCCCTATTACCACCATAGCATCTACTCTCCCTGCAATCCGGCATGCTTCTTCCTGTCGCTCTTTCGTCGCATTGCAAATCGTATTTAAAACAATTATATCATAACCCTTTTTATCAATAATTTCAACTAATTCTTTGAATTTATTGTAATTAAATGTCGTCTGGGCTACAACGCACACTTTCCGGCCCTCTTCCTCCATCCGGAATTGCTCCGCTTCCTCTGCTGATTGAATGACAGACACCCTTTCTCCTGCCCATCCGCGAATGCCCTCCACCTCCGGGTGGATACTGTTTCCTATAATGACGATATGAGAGCCTTTTTTACTTTCCGCGTCAACAATCCTGTGAATCTTCTTCACAAAAGGACAGGTGGCGTCGACGCAGGTAATATTCTTCTTTTCTATCAACTCATAAATATGCCTGGACACTCCATGGGAGCGAATCACCACAACACCGTCGTCAATCTTCAAAAGCTCATCCTCTGAATGAATGACCTCCACACCCTGCTTTCTCAAATCCTTAATTACTTCCTCATTGTGGATGATGGGACCGTATGTATAGATTTTACGGTCCTTATGGCATCCGGCCTGCTCATAGACGGTCTCTACCGCACGTTTGACGCCGAAGCAGAAACCGGCAGTTTTCGCTAATTCAACCTTCATAGATACTCCTTCGCGTGTCATTTATCTGCACAGCCCTGCAATCTTGTTCACCACTTCCTCAATAGACATGTCTGAGCTGTCCACCAAAACTGCGTCGTCGGCTTTTTTTAGAGGCGCCGTCGGCCGATTCATGTCCCGCTCGTCCCGTTCCTTGATGTCCCTTGCAATCTCGTCAAAATCGCAGACTTCCCCTTTTGCCCTCAGTTCATCGTAGCGGCGTTTTGCCCGGGTTTCTACACTCGCGGTCAGATAAACCTTCACATCCGCATTGGGAAGCACGCAGGTTCCAATATCTCTTCCGTCCATGATTACATCCTGGGTTCTGGCAAGGTCTCTTTGGAGGTCTAAAAGCTTCTCGCGGACTTCTAAAATGGCGGAACATTTAGAGGTCATCCGCCCCACCTCCTCGTCGCGAAGCCTTCCTGTAATGTTTGTCCCATTCAGGTACACTTGCTGCATCCCATCTTCATAACAAATCCTGACATCCGCGTCCTTACAAGCCTCAATTACCTTATCCGTCTCCTCCGCGCCAATCCCTCTGTCGAGAAAATGTATGGCAAGTCCTCGGTACATGGCCCCTGTATCTACATAGATATAGCCCTTTTTTTCCGCCACCAGCCTGGCAATGGTACTCTTTCCGGCTCCGGCCGGCCCGTCAATTGCTACATTATATCCCATCTTCCTTATCTCCTGTTCCGACATATCGTCTATATTTTTATTCCCGCGGGCAGCGAGCCAATCGGGCATGCCTGCATGTACATTTGACTTATTCACAGGGTATACTGCTCCCCGCGGCATACCCTGTAGACCATGCAATCTGCAGGTTAAACCCTCCGGTCAATGCATCCACATCCAGCACTTCTCCCGCGAAATACAAGCCTTTTATATATTTCGATTCCATCGTACCCGGATTAACTTCTCTGGTCTTAACGCCTCCCCGGGTAATAATCGCCTCATTGTAATCCCGAAGCCCTGTAAGCGTCATGGTCAGATGTTTCATCAGACGTACAAATCTCTGCCGTTCTTCCCTGGATATAACATTAACCTTTTTCTCAGGATTAATCCCGCTTAATTCTACCATAACCGGAAGCAATTTGGAAGGGAACAATTTTCCAAGTGCATTCTTAAACTGCCGATTGCGATTCTCCTCAAAATCTCTTTGCACTCTCTGATCCAGTTGTTCTTCAGAAAGAGCAGGCTTTAAATCAATCTCAAGCCTTAATTCCCGGTCTTTCAGTTTCTGTCCTACGAAGCTGCTTGCACTTATGATTAAGGGGCCGCTCACTCCGTAATGGGTAAATAACATCTCTCCAAACTCCTGATACATCCGCTTCTTTTCCTGATAAATGGATGCCGACACATTTCTAAGCGAAAGCCCCATAAGACTCTTCACCCAAGGCTCCTTCACCTCCATAGGTACAAGCGACGGCATACAGGGGGTGAGCGTATGTCCGCATTCACTGGCAAAAACATATCCGTCTCCCGTCGAACCGGTAGCCGGATAAGACAAACCGCCGGTTGCCACAATACAGGCGTCTCCGGCGATATTCTCTCCGGAAGCAAGTTCTGCATGTGTGAACTTCCCGTTCTTAACAGCAATTCTGATAACCTTCTCACAGAGTCTAACCTGAACCTTCAGCCTCTTCATCTCCTGCTCCATGGCTCTAATCACATCTGAGGAATGATCAGATACCGGAAATACACGCTCTCCCCTCTCTATCTTGGTGTGCACGCCTAACTCCTCAAAGAATCGGATGACATCCTGATTCGTATATCCGTAAAAACTGCTGTATAGAAATCTTGGATTACTGACCACAGAGGAAAACAGTGTCTCCATGTCGCAGGCATTGGTAATATTGCATCTGCCTTTTCCCGTAATAAACAGCTTCTTCCCCAATTTTTCATTCTTCTCAACCACACAGACCCTATGTCCGTTCCTTGCCGCTGTAATCGCGGCAAACATTCCCGCCGCGCCGCCGCCTGCAACTAAAACTTTACTCATTGGATTCCTCCCGGGTACTTGGCAATTCCATTTTATCGCCCACCATATTCAGCTCATCCTTATTGTACACCTGATACTCGTCCCAAATTTCTTCTAACGTCTCAAGCGTCGTAATTACTTCCTTCTGCTTCTTCATGCACAACGCCACCACAAGGGCATTTACCACGCTGAGAGGCGCTACCAATGAATCCACAATAGACGCCATATCGCTTCTTGCAATCAGATTGCAGGAAGAATACAGCGTCATAGGAGAATGGACGCTGTCCGTCAGGGTAATTACCTTGGCTTTCCGATTGCTGGCATATTCTAATGCTTTCAACGTACGCATGGAATATCTTGGAAAACTAATCCCTATAATGGCGTCTTCCTCATTAATCCTAAGCATCTGTTCGAAGATTTCACTGGGGCTGCTGGTATTCACGGCTACTACGCCGTCACATACCAAATTCAGGTAAAAACACAAGAAGCTGGCAAGAGGCGCGCAGCTTCTGATTCCAACCACATAGATTTTCTTAGCGTTCAGAATCGTATCTACTGCCATCTCGAAGGTCTCATGGTCGATTGCTTCCATTGTCAGTTTGATCTTCTCGATATCCGAGTGTAATACGGTTGCCAAGATTTCTCCCTGACTGATTCTTCCATATGTCACTTCCATACGCTGAATGGAATTTAGCTTCGTCCGCACCATCTCTCCAAGCGCCTTCTGAAATCCCGGATACCCTTCATAGCCAAGGGCCATGGCAAACCGTACCACAGTAGATTCACTGACGCCCACCTCTTCTCCCATCTTTGCCGCCGTCAGAAACGCCGCCTTATCATAATCCTTCCGGATAAAATCTGCAAGCTTTCTCTGGCCTTTACTAAATTTGGGATATCCGTCTTCTATCTTATTTATCAATTCATTCTTGCTTCGCATTTATCAAAAAGCCTCTTTCCATTATCTTTTACACCGTTACTATTATATAGCCTCCCTCCTAAACATTCAAGAGACTTTTCCAGCATACTTTTTCAATAATTGGAGAGCACTCCTGAGGAGCTTCTTCCTATCTACAATGCCATCTCCGAAAACCCGAAAAAAAACAGAAGATGAAATCTATAAATACGTATTCTGCCAATAGAACATTTCTATAGTATAGAAAACGAATTACGGAACAAAGACGAAAGCTTTGTTCCGTAATCTTTTAATCCCATATAAAACAAATCAAGAGATATCCCCACACCTGTGACATGCCACAAAATGCTCCTCTTCCATCTGCACTAACGGAGGTTCTTCCATCCTGCACTTTTCAACAGCATATGGACATCTGTTCTGAAAACGGCAGCCTGACGGCGGATTAACAGGACTTGGAATCTCACCCGCCATACGAATCCTCACTTTTTTCTCCTCCACATGCGGGTCAGGAATCGGAATTGCCGATAACAGCGCCCGAGTATAGGGATGCTCTGGTCTGCCATAAAGATTCTCCGATGTCGTAATCTCCATAATTTTCCCCAGATACATTACCATAACCCTGTCTGAAATATGCTTTACCATGGACAGGTCATGGGCTATGAACATATAGGTAAGCCCTCTCTCCTTCTGGAGCTTCTCAAGCAGATTCACAATCTGGGCCTGAATGGATACATCCAATGCAGAGATTGGCTCGTCACAGACGATAAACTCCGGTTCTACGGCAAGCGCCCTTGCAATTCCGATCCTTTGCCTCTGCCCGCCGGAAAATTCATGTACATAACGGCTTCCGTAAGACGCATCAAGACCAACCGTAACCAAAAGCTCCTCCACTCTCTTTTTTATCTCATCTTCCGAGCATGCCAGTCCATGCGCACGGATTCCCTCTGCAACAATCTCCTTCACCTTCATTTTCGGATCCAAAGATGCATAAGGATCTTGGAAAATAATCTGCACCTGCTTCGTAAATTGCCTTCTCTTTTCGCCTTTCATCTGATGGACATCCTCGCCCCGGTACAATACCTGTCCGCCCGTCTTCTCATAAAGACCGATGCAGGTCCTGCCGCATGTCGTCTTTCCACATCCCGATTCACCCACGACGCCTAAGGTTTCTCCCTGACGGATGTAGAAGGAAACATCATCCACCGCTTTCAGGGTCTTTTTCTTTCCAACTTCAAAATATTTCTTTAATCCGCTTACTTCCAGCAAATACCTGTTCTTATCTGTCATTGTCCATCCCCCCATGTAACCAGCAGCAGACCTCATGCCCCTTCGCCAACTCTGTTTTTTTTGGAAATTCCTGCTCACAAACAGGAAGCTTTTTCTTACATCTTGAAGCAAATGGGCATCCAAGCGGAGGATTAGCCATATTCGGCGGCGCGCCCTCTATGGTTTCCAGCGTCCCGTCCGAAACATCCAGCCTCGGTACGGCACGAAGCAGCGCTTCCGTATATGGATGAGCCGGATGATAAAAGATATCCTCAGAACTTCCTTTCTCTACAACCTTTCCGGCGTACATTACGATAATGTTCTGTGCAAAATTTGCAACAATTCCTAGATCATGGGTAATCAGTATGATTGTCATGCCATGGGTCTTTTGAATGTCCTTCATCATCTCTAATATATCTGCCTGAATCGTTACATCCAACGCCGTAGTAGGCTCATCTGCAATCAAAAGCTTCGGATTCAGTGTAAGCGCGATTGCTATCATCACCCTTTGGCGCATACCGCCGGAAAATTCATGGGGATATTGCTTCATACGCATGGCCGCATTGGGAATGCCCACCAGCTCAAGCATGCGGATTCCTTCCTGCCATGCTTCTTTTTTAGAAATCTTTTTATGCACTAATATTTTTTCTGTTATCTGTTTTCCAATATTCATTGTTGGATTCAACGCCGTCAGCGCATCCTGAAAGACCATAGAACACCCTTGCCCCCGGTAACTTTCCCACTGCTTCTCCGTATATTCCAGAATATTCTCGTCCCGGAAGAAGATTTTACTCTCTTTTGATACCATCCCCGGCTTTTTAATCAAGCCCATAATACTTTTTGAGGTGACTGATTTTCCACATCCGGACTCGCCCACAATAGCCGTCACATTTCCTTCCTCTATTTCAAAAGAAATATCTCTGACTGCCTGCACTTCTCCCGCATAAGTCCGGAACAGAACAGACAGATTCTCTACTTTCAATATCGCATCCATAATTTCTCCTCCTGACTTATTTCACTAATTTCGGGTCTAATATCTGTTGAAGCATATCTCCCAGCACATTAAAGCACAACACCGTAATTAAAATCATAGTCCCCGGTACCACAGCAAGAATCGGATTGTGAAGGATATACTGCTGAGCGCTCTGCAGCATACTTCCCCAGGAGGCCATTGGAAGCTGAACTCCATACCCCAAAAAGCTGAGCGCCGACTCGTCCAGGATTGCATTTGCAATACTAAGACTGGCTGCAACAATAATCTGAGGCATAAGATTTGGAATGATATGTCTCCAGATAATGGTTTTCTGTCTCACTCCCAGAGCATTTGCCGCCAACACAAAATCCCGTTCCTTCAAAGTCAATGTCTGCGCCCTCACTACTCTCGCTACTCTGGTCCATGAAAAAGATGCCAGCATCAGTACCAATGTAACCATATTCCTAGGCATGAAGGAATATACAACTATAATAAACAAAAGGCTAGGGACAGACAAGAATACATCCACGACTCTCATACAGACGATATCAACTTTACCCCCTTTAAAACCGCTAACCGTCCCAATCAAAGTTCCAATCACAACCGCTACGCACATGGCGGCAATCCCGACCATCAAGGATACTCTGCCTCCATACAATGCTCTGGTAAACGTATCCCTTCCCAGCTCATCCGTTCCCAGGATATGCGTCTTGCTGACCCCATGCAGCTTTTCAGCAACATTTACGGCATCCGGATCATAGGGCGACAAAGGCGCCAGCAAGGAGGCGAGTATTACTAACATAAGCAATATCATACATATGACCGCCATTTTGTTGGAAAAGAATAATTTTTTCATCGCTTTCTTATCCATCTTACTTCTCCCTTCCCTGCTTGATTCTTGGGTCTGCAAATCCATATAGCAAATCTGCCAGGAAATTACCGACTAACAGCACAATACATGCCAGCATGGTAATTCCCATAATCATGGTATAATCACGGCTGTTAATAGCATCCAGACATAATGTGCCAAGTCCCGGCCACCCAAATACCGACTCGACAATAAATGAGCCTGTAATCAACGTTCCAAAATTCATCCCCACCATAGTAATGATTGGAAGCAGACAGTTCTTAAGAACATGCCCTCGCAGCACCCGCATTTTGGGAACTCCTTTGGAGATTGCTGTCATTACATATTCTTCCTCTTTCTGTTCAATTGTATTGGAGCGAATATATCTCACAAAAACGGCCGTATTGTTCACACTCAGAACAATGACGGGTAAAACACCATGACGTATGACATCTGCGGTAGAATTAACCCCTATGGTACGCATTCCGGCGCTGGGGAACCAGCTTAAATGCAGAGAAAACACAATAATCAGCATAATTCCAAACCAAAAAGCAGGAAGTGAAATGCCCAGATAGGAGATTCCGCTGATAATGTTATCAATCCACTGATTCTTATAATATCCTGCCAGAAGTCCCAGCGGAATCGAAATCAAAACAGAGAGCAGAAGAGCCGCACCCATCAGCCCTATCGTATTGGGAAGCTTATCAAGAATCTGCGTTTTAACCGGCTGGTGATTGCTGATTGACAACCCCCAGTCACCCTTAAGCATCTTACCCGCCCAGCTTACATATCTCTCTGCAACATTTCCGTTTAATCCTAAAGCTTCTCTCATATCATCCAGCTGTTCCTCTGTCATTTTATATGAAGAGACAGCCGGCGATGTATAGAGATAGAGTGGATCCCCCGGTGAAAAATAAATGATTGAGAATGCAAACATTGATACAAACACCAGCACAAGCAATGTCTGTGCTAATCGCTTAATTATAAAGTCTTTCATTCCATCTCTCCTCGTATAGTAGAAATAGATTCTGCAAAACAGAATCTATTTCCCCAGACCTTCTATTCTTTTTATTCGAAATAAAGTTTTGTGTAGTCCTCAAATACAGGCGTCGTTGTATATTCTTCCGCTCCCTTAAGATTCGACGTTGTTACAAAACAGTAGCTTGGATAAGCAATCGGATAAACCAGATACTCTTCCTGAGCCTTCTTCTGCAATTCAGAATAGATAGATTCTCTTTCTTCCATATCATTGGTAGCTCTTCCCTGCTTAAACAGCTCAAGAATCTCTTCACTTGTATCTATATTGATTCCCCATGTCCCGTCATACATACCTGCAACAACTGAGTCCGGGTCGCCCGTTGCAGCATATTCATTGAGATACAGCTCATAATCTGCCTGATCTGTAAATACAACATCAAAGAAACCATTCGCGTCGATGCCTTCCAGCTCAACCGTTACATCAATCTCTTTTAACTGCTGCTGAATCATCAGAGCCGTATCTTCCATAAAGCCGCGATCCGTATTATAATGGAGCTTAATCGTCTTTCCTGCCAGTCCTGAACTCTCGGCCAGCTTTTTCGCTTCATCAAGATCCTGCTCATATCCCTTCATACTGTCGTCATGGAAAAGATTCTGGCTACTGAAGATTGTATTAGCCGGAAGCCCCATTGCCTCGCCGTATGCCCCTTGTACTATCTCCTCCTGATTCAATGCCAGGAATACTGCCTTAACTGCATCACGGTTCTCCCATGTCGCACAGTACTTGTTCCATGCAAGATATTTAACACGTCCCTCTGCAAGCTGATGAAGCTCTGCCCCGTCTACATTCTGGAACTCTTCCGCCGTCGCGTCAGACGACACAAGGAGGTAATTAATCTCGCCGTTCTTGAAAGCAACTTCCTGCGCGCTTGGGTCTGAAATCACCCGGAATACAACCTTCTCAATCTGCGGCGCGCCTCCGTAATAATCGTCAAATTTCTCAAATACAACAGACTCTCCGTCATTAAACTCAGACAGCTTGTAGGGTCCGGAACCAATATCCGTCAGATTCGCCTCTGCTGATTTAATGTCCGTTTTGCCATCAAATGCATGCGACGGGATAATCTGAAGTTTTCCAAGGATTTCAAAATAAGAGGCGGAAGGGCTTGGTATCGTAAAACGAACCGTCAAATCGTCTACCTTCTCGTACTTCACCTGCTCTTCACCGGCGAAAACTATATTCGTAAAGCCCGCGCCGTTATCTGTATTAGCATTGCAGTCCGCTGTAAAAATAACGTCGTCAGCAGTAATGGGCTCTCCGTCATGCCATTTCAAATTATCCTTCAGTTTCAGAGTATAAGTCAAGCCATCCTCCGACACTTCACAGCTCTCTGCAAGATAATACCTTGTCTCATCATCTGCCACATAATACAGTTCATCGGAATACGGCGATAGCTGCATCTTTCCTTCTGCCATAGACTCCAACAATGGATTCAGGCTTGTCACGGTTGCCGATACCGGAATAATCAAGGTATCCGCATCCGTACTGCCGCTTTCTGTACTTTCCGTACTTCCCGTACTTCCATTACTTTCTGTCTTTTTCTCTCCGTCTGAACCTCCGCAGCCTGCAACGAGTGTCGACACCATTCCCAGGCAGAGAAGCAGACTTACCAGTCTTTTCTTCATAAATATCCTCCTAAAACTTATAAAATATAGCAGATAAATCGTAACATAAAAAGACGTTTTTTGTCGAATTGGTTATTTTTATAAACCATTTTATATATTGATATTATCTATAGTCTGCGCAGGCTGTTTTACCTAAAAACAGGAAGAAACCGCTAAAGCAGTCTCTTCCTGTTTATTGAACGATTTAAACCGGATAACTCCCGTTCTTTGTATCCGCCATGGTCTGGTCAATCTTGGTCTGCTGTGCCTCCCTGTACTTAAAGAAGTCCGTAGCAACCTGCGGGAACAGTGCATAGGAAAGCACGTCCTCATCCTGCTGGCTCCACTGCTCACACTCTTTACGCAGGGTATCAAGCTCATCCGGAATCAAATCTGCCGGACGGCAGGTGATAACCTCCGGATTCTCGCCTAACACCTTCTTCTTCACCTCTTCGTCAAAAGGCTTCACAGTAGCGCCGTACTTGCCGCTCAATATGTCCTTGGTTTCCTTGGTAGCCATCTTGTAACGCTCGCCCATTAGCACATTGAATACAGCCTGTGTTCCCACAATCTGTGAGGACGGAGTAACAAGCGGCGGCTCTCCAAGGTCCTTACGCACTCTCGGCACCTCTTCTAACACGTCATAATACTTATCCTCAGCATTCTGCTCCTTGAGCTGTGACGTCAGGTTGGACAGCATACCGCCCGGAACCTGATAAAGCAGTGTCTTGATGTTGACTCCCATGTTCTTCGGATTCAGAAGCCCGCTCTCAAGAGCAGCGTCGCGAATCGGACGGAAATGATCCGCAATCTCTGAGAGAAGTCCCTGGTCGAATCCTGTGTCATAAGGCGTCCCCTTAAACGTCTCAACCATAACCTCCGTCGCCGGCTGGGAAGTTCCAAGTGCAAACGGCGACATAGCCGTATCAATCACATCCACTCCAGCCTCTACTGCTTTCAGATAGGTCATGGAAGCAACACCAGAGGTATAGTGAGTGTGAAGCTGAATCGGAAGGCTGGTGGCCTCCTTCAATGCCTCAATCATCTCAGTAGCCTTGTAAGGAACCAGAAGTCCCGCCATATCCTTAAGACAGATGGAAGTAGCGCCCATATCCTCAATCTTCTTCGCTATATCGACCCAGTATTCCAGCGTATAGGCATCCCCCAATGTATAGGACAATGCAACCTGGGCATCTGCCTTCTCCTTCACTGCCGCCGTAACCGCTGTCTGAAGATTCCTCAAATCATTCAGACAGTCAAAGATACGAATGACGTCGATTCCATTTGCCACCGACTTCTGAACAAAATATTCCACTACATCATCCGCATAGGGACGGTATCCCAGAATATTCTGCCCGCGGAACAACATCTGAAGTTTCGTGTTCTTGAACCCATCGCGGAACTTACGGAGACGCTCCCACGGATCCTCTTTCAGGAAACGAAGAGACGCATCAAAAGTCGCGCCGCCCCAGCACTCTACAGAGTGATATCCTACCTTGTCCATCTTCTCGACGATCGGAAGCATCTGTTCCGTCGTCATACGTGTGGCAATCAGAGACTGATGCGCATCACGCAGAATGGTTTCAGTTATTTTAATTGGTTTTTTCTCTGCCATTTTCTATCCTCCATTATTTAATCTACCTTGCCGGACAAAAAGTCCACTTACATTACTCCGAAAATCGCCATAAAGGTTCCGGCTGCAACTGCCGTGCCGATAACTCCGGCTACGTTCGGCCCCATAGCATGCATCAGAAGGAAGTTGGTGGGGTCGGACTCAGCTCCTACCTTCTGAGATACTCTGGCTGCCATCGGAACCGCAGATACTCCTGCGGAACCAATCAAAGGATTCACCTTACCGCCCGTAGCAACACACATAATCTTTCCGAACAGAACGCCCGCCGCCGTACCAAACATAAATGCAATTAAGCCAAGAGCAACAATTTTAAGCGTATCCCAATTCAGGAACGCCTCCGCGCTGGTCGTGGCGCCTACAGAAGTACCAAGCAAAATAACTACGATATACATCAATGCATTACTTGCCGTCTCAGTCAGCTGTCTTACCACGCCGGACTCGCGGAACAGATTTCCAAGCATCAGCATACCGACCAGCGGAGCCGTTGTCGGAAGAATCACACAGACCACAATGGTAACAATAATTGGAAATAGGATTCGCTCAAGCTTCGTAACCGGCCTTAACTGCTCCATCTTAATCTTACGCTCTTTCTCTGTGGTCATCAGCTTCATAATCGGAGGCTGGATAATCGGCACCAGAGACATATATGAATATGCCGCAACCGCAATCGGTCCCATAATGGCCGTCTGCGACAGCTTACCTGCAAGGAAAATATAGGTCGGTCCGTCTGCACCGCCGATAATCGAAATCGCTGCCGCCGCCTTGTCCGAGAACCCCATCCACATGGCGCCTAAATACGCCGCAAAGATACCGAACTGCGCCGCCGCGCCCAGAAGAAAGCTCTTGGGATTGGCAATCAGCGGCCCGAAGTCTGTCATTGCACCTACTCCAAGGAAAATCAGGGACGGCAGGATTGACCACTCGTCCAACATATAGAAGTAGTAGAGCAGACCGCCTGTCCCGTTCGCCGCATCCTCCGCATGCAGCATGATATCCGGGAAGATATTCACCAGCAGCATACCAAACGCAATCGGCACAAGGAGCAGAGGTTCAAACCCATGCCGGATTGCTAAATACAGGAAAAAACATGCAACCGCAATCATAATCAGATTGCCTCCTGTAAGACTGAAAAATGCTGTCTGCTGCATGAGGTTTCCTAATGTCGTTGTTATATATTCCATCTTTTAACCTCCAGTCGTGTCAGATAATCAAAATGATTATCCTAATTTAATGTCGCAAGAACGGCGCCTGATTCAATCGCATCTCCAACTGCCACATTGATGCTCGCCACAGTTCCATCCTCTGGCGCCACAACCGGAATCTCCATCTTCATCGCTTCAATGATTACTACGGCATCGCCCCTCTTTACGCTCTGTCCCACACTTGCCTCAAGTTTGAATACCTTGCCTGCCGCGCCTGCCTTCACTTCAATAGAGCCTGCGCCTGCCGCCGGAGCCGCTTTCGGCGCTGCCGGCGCTGCCTTTGGCGCTGCCGCCGCTCTCGGCGCTGCCGTCTGTGCCGGCACTCCTGCACCGTTCTCTTCTACCGTAACATCATATACATTGCCATTCACTGTAATCGTATAATTTTTCATTTTTAATAATCCTCCTTTGGGTGTTATGATTTCCATTTATTTGTTGGACGGCGTCTGATACTTCTCACAAAAAATCCGCCTGCGCTGTCTTCATCCATACCGGCCTCTTCCCTCGCCGCCGCAATCGCCGCTGCAATCACAGCAATCAGCTCCGTATCATCTGTCTCCTGTGCCGCTTCCGGAACGCTTACAGGCGTGCTCACAGCCGGTGTGCTTACAGGCTCCTCTTTCTTCTTAGGGCCAAACAGCGTAGGAATAATCTTGAATTGTGCGATTAAAAAAGAAATAAAAATCAGCACGACAAATACGGTTCCCATTCCAAGAAGGGTATTCATCCCTGCTTTTGTCAGAATCTCCTTCGTCGAATACTTCGCATCCACCGTCATGGTCTCCATATAAGACTGTTTATCAAAGATAAACGTAATGGTCGCATCCCGGTCTGCAAATTTAGCGTCTGCCGTTACCTTATATCCATCATTCGTAATCTCAGAAGTAAATTCACCATGCTTTTCATACTCCCCGCACTCCTCGACAGCCGCCTCCCAAGAATCCAATGCGCCAAGGAAACTCTCTGCCGTAATCGGAATCCCCGACTGAATCAGTTGAAATTCCAGATTAAGCTCCTTCATATTCCGGAACTCTTTGCGCATTTCTTCGTCAGCATTCGTGCAATATTGAATCATGAACTCCATAGTCTGCTCAATGGCTGCTTCGTTATACTCCACATCATCAGCCTTCCGGCTGCTTCCACATGCGGTAAAACAAAGCATCACAGCGACAGCACAGAGTAATAAGCTAATTTTTTTCCTCACTTTGCCTCACCTCTCTAAACCGAACCATGTTTTTTCATCGGACGGTCTTCTCTCTTCGTGAATAACATCTCGAACGCGCCAATCACATACTTTCTGGTCTGGCCCGGCTCAATGATGGTATCCACATAGCCTCTTCTTGCAGCAGATAACGGGCTTGACTGCAGTTCACGATACTTCGCAGTTTTCTCTTTTAACGTGTCGGAGTCTGCTCCTGCATACATAATCTTGGCGGCAAGTTCCGCCTCCATCATACCAATCTCAGCCGTCGGCCATGCATACGCCATATCCGCTCCGATAGACTTGCTGTTCATGGTGACGTAAGCGCTTCCAAAGGCTTTGCCGATTACCACGTTCACCTTCGGTACAGTCGCGTTGGCAAATGCATAGGTAAGCTTGGCCGCTTCCCTTGCAAGGTTCTTCTCCTCATACTCACATGCCGCAAATCCTGTCACATTGGTAAGGCTCAGCACAGGAATGTTAAATGCGTCGCAGAAATTCACAAATTCTGCGGCCTTCTTCGCTCCGTCAGCGGATAAAGAGCCGTCGAAAGAAGCCGTAACCTCAGACTCCTCATTATATACCTTGGAGCGATTGGCAACAGCGCCTACCGTTATACCATTAAGGCGGATAAAGCCAGTCACCATATCCTTGGCATAATCACGCTTCGTCTCGAAAAATACATTGTCGTCCGCAATCATAGAAAGTGCGATAGAGGTGTCCTCCACAGCATTCTCAATACCGTCGCAGAGACGGTTCAAGCTGTCTGTACATTCTTCGTAGGAACCATTCTCTTCATTGTTGCCGGGAATCATGCATACCAGCGTACGGATATTCGCAAGAATCTCCTCCTGAGTCCCTAAAGCGTCCACAAGCCCTGCTTCTTCGCTCTGATATTTTGCCGAAGATGTGTCAAGCTTAGAAACATTGTTGCCCGGCAGGGCATTCGGAGAATTGACAAACAGCTTCGCCTTGGAAGCCTCCATAAAGGTAAAGTCTGCCAGTGCAGGAACGACGGATAATCCGCCTCCGCATGTCCCAAAAATTGCCGTAATCTGCGGGATTACCCCGGAAGCCATGG
>CATLIP010000016.1 GCA_949957035.1 uncultured Lachnospiraceae bacterium | reverse complement strand
TACACCTATACCGGAATCACAGGAAATAATTTCCTTGTGATGGATATCTTAATCTTTATCATTAGCATCCTTTTTGGATTTTATATGGACGCATTTTTCTATCGAAAAAGTCTGCGGAAAACATCACAGACAACAACATTTTCGTTGTGGGTTGCCGTATCTCTGTTCTACTTTGTATTCACATGCTTTCCACCCGACATCCCGCTCTTCTTTTCGATGCTTTAATGCAAAAATATGCTTGATTATTTTGAAAAACATGCTATAATAACAATAATCATTACTATTTTATTCAAAGGAGGATTTCAATCATGGAATTAAAAGGAAGTAAAACAGAGGCAAATCTACAGGCTGCATTTGCCGGAGAATCCCAGGCAAGGAATAAATACAGTTACTACGCATCTAAGGCAAAAAAGGACGGCTATGTACAGATTGCCAACATCTTTGAAGAGACTGCCGCCAATGAAAAGGAACATGCGAAAATCTGGTTCAAGCTGCTTCACGGCGGCTCGGTTCCGTCTACCATTGAGAATTTGAAGGACGCGGCAGACGGTGAGAATTATGAGTGGACAGATATGTATGAGACATTTGCTAAAGAAGCAAGAGAAGAAGGATTCGATGAAATTGCGTATCTGTTTGAAGAAGTGGGAAAGATTGAAAAAGAACACGAAGAAAGATACCGCAAACTCCTGTCTAATATCGAAGGCGGCCTGGTGTTCTCAAAAAAAGGTGACAGTATCTGGCAGTGCTCGAACTGCGGTCATATTGCAGTCGGCAAAAATGCTCCCGAAAAATGTCCGGTATGTGCGCATCCTCAGTCTTATTTCCAGATTAAGGCAGAGAATTATTAGAAAACATGTGGGGCTTCCTGCTAACGGAAGTCCCCTTTTTATAATACTCCTTTTCTCCTGTCAAACCCTGATTTGTTTAACATTAATGCCATTCCACCGTATTTTCATCCATCACTTCCATCGTATCCTTATCCACAAGAAAAAAACCTAGAATCTGCGTGTCCATAACCGGATTACCGCTCTCATCGCAATACTCTTCCTCATAGACAAACTCATCCTGCTCTCCATAATCTTTCATATACTCATAGGTAACTTTCTGCACCTTATATCCATTTACACCACCGTCAAATACCATTTTTTCCCGATAAACGACCGCATACGGCCACCCCTTCGCATCCATCATCGGAGTATACGCCGTATCGATTCCGTCCGCAGCCTCCACGCCTGCAAGCATACCCTGTGTGTAAAGATAATCCGCAACCGCCTGCATCTCCCTGTCAATACGAAGAAACTTCTCCTCTGTTGTCTCCTGTCCTTCCTCATACACAGACTCACTATCATCAATAGTATCCGGTACGTGAAAATCATCATCAACAATTCCCATATCTGATATTACTCTTCTAACAATTCTGGAGCTATACTGAAATACATAAAATACACTAAACCCAATATTCACAATCATTGAAATGACGGCAGCAGCCACAATCAAGACCGTTTTCCATTTTTTCATAGCGATACACCTCTCAAAAAAGAGCAAAGCCTCCGGTTAATCCCAAAAGGCTTCACTCATCCCTATTTCCCCTGCATCCGCTTAATCACCTTCAGCCTGGTAAACTCTTCCCGTTCCTTCTCCTCCAGCGCATTATTAATCGTATACACCAGATTACTATACATCGGAATCGTAATATTCTTCAGCGCATTCGCTCTCTTCTGCGTCTTCTTAATATTTGCCGCAAGCCGATAAGCAGCATTCTCCACCTCAGCCAGCTTAATCGTCAGATTCTTTACCGCCCGGAACGCCTCCCTCGCGATATCGATCGACTCCTTCGTCGTACCAAACGCATAAGTGAGGTCATTCTGCTTATCGTCATACTTAATATGGGGAATCTCCGTCCCCATAATACTTCTGGTCTGAATACGAATCGACTCCTCAATGGGAACCGTAAACGCAAGCTCCTGCACCTTACTGATGCCCTGCTCAATATTCGCCCGCTGCAGGCACGCATAGGCCCTGGTAAATGTAGTATCAATCTCCTCCTGAATATTCTTCGCCTCGTCAATCAATTCCATCAATTCCTTCAAAAGAATATTCCGCTTCTTATCCATAAGGTCATACCCCTGATGGGCAAGCGCAAGAGAATTTTTAGCAAGCATCAGATTTCCTTTGGTAGGAAACTCTCTCGGGTCCATATACCGCCCTCCTCATCTGCCAAATCTCAAAGCATCATACCTAATCAAACCACGCCGTCCTCGATTACACCGCTTTCATGAGGATAATACTTCTCCACCAGCTTCGTGTCGATCCGGTCCAGCTCTTCCTTAGGCAGAACACCCAAGAGCCGCCATCCCAGATCCAGCGTATCCTGAATCGACCGGTTCTCCGTCGGTCCCTGGCCGATATAATGCTTCTCGAACTCCTCGCCAAACTTCAGGTACTTCTTATCAAGCGGAGACAGCTCATCTTCACCGATAACAGAAGCCAGATTCCTCGCCTCCCCCACCTTCGCATAAGCAGAGAACAACTGATTCGCAAGTCCCTGATGGTCTTCTCTCGTATACCCCTCGCCAATCCCATCCTTCATCAGACGGGACAGAGAAGGAAGGATACTAATGGGCGGATACACAGCCTGCCCATGGAGGTTCCGGTCAAGCACCACCTGCCCCTCCGTAATGTACCCGGTCAAATCCGGAATCGGATGGGTAATATCATCATTGGGCATGGTCAGAATCGGAAGCTGTGTCACAGAGCCGCTGGCCCCCTGCACAATCCCCGCCCGCTCATAAAGCGTGGCCAGCTCACTGTACAGATACCCAGGATACCCCTTTCTGGAGGGAATCTCCCCCCTGGAAGAAGACACCTCACGCATCGCTTCCGCAAAAGACGTCATATCCGTCAGAATCACCAGAATATGCATATTACACTCAAACGCCAGATACTCCGCCACCGTAAGCGCCACCTTAGGCGTAATCAGACGCTCTACCACAGGGTCGTTGGCCAGATTCAGGAACATACACACATGGTCAGACACGCCGCTCTCCTCAAAAGTCTTGCGGAAAAACTCCGCAACATCATGCTTGACGCCCATCGCCCCAAACACCACGGCAAAATTCTCATTCGTCCCGTCCCCAAGGGACGCCTGTTTCACAATCTGCGCCGCCAACTGGTCATGGGGAAGCCCGTTCCCCGAAAAAATCGGAAGCTTCTGCCCCCGAATCAACGTGGTCAGCCCGTCAATGGCAGAGATTCCCGTCCGGATATAATTCCTTGGATACTCCCTGCGGACCGGATTCAGCGGCAGGCCGTTCACGTCTCTCTTCTCGGCAGACCCAATCGTCCCAAGCCCGTCAATCGGCACCCCGACGCCGTTAAACGTACGCCCCAGCACTTCCGGGGAAACCGCCACCTCCATGGGATGTCCGGTCAGCCGCGTATGGGTATTCCTAAGCGACATATTCTCCGTTCCCTCGAAGACCTGAATCATCGCCTTATCCTCATACAACTCCACAATACGGCCCATCTTCTTCGTATTGCCGTCCACCACAAACTCCACAATCTCATCAAAAAACGCACCCTGCAGCCCTTCCAGCACAACAAGAGGGCCGTTAATACTGCTAAGACCCAGATATTCAATAGACATATACAGCTTCCTCCTTATGCGTTCTTCGCAATCACACGATTATAGAAATCATCAATATCTTTCTTATATAAATCCAACAACTGCAGATTATCATTTGGCACATCATATTTAATCGCAATGACCTTCTCAAAAATGCCTTCTGCCTTCAACACAGACATGGGCTGTCCCATTGCCACCAGATGACGCGCCGTCTTATACAGATACAGGATGACATCCATCATCTTAAACTGCTTCTCCATAGACACACAAGTATCATCCTTGTGAAATGCATTCTGCTGCAAAAATCCCAGCCGGATCACCTTTGCAATCTCAAGAACCAACTTCTGGTCATCCGGAAGCACATCCCCGCCGATCAGCTTCACGATTTCCATCAGGCTGCTCTCCTGATTCAAAATCGCCATCATCCGATTCCGGTAATCCACAAACTTAGGCGAAACATGATCTGCATACCAGCCGCTCAGATCATTCAGATACTCACTGTAGCTGCTCAGCCAATGAATCGCCGGGAAATGCCGGGAATACGCCAGAGACTTATCAAGCCCCCAGAAACACCGGACGAACCGCTTCGTATTCTGGGTCACAGGCTCCGAAAAATCACCGCCCTGAGGCGAAACAGCGCCGATAATGGACACCGAACCCGTCTCACCGTTCAACGTCTGCATCATGCCCGCCCGCTCATAGAAAGCCGACAATCTGGAAGCAAGATACGCCGGGAAACCTTCCTCCGCCGGCATCTCCTCCAAACGCCCTGAAAGCTCACGCAGCGCCTCTGCCCAACGAGAAGTAGAATCCGCCATAATCGCCACATCATACCCCATATCCCTGTAATACTCTGCCAGCGTAAGTCCCGTATAAATCGAAGCTTCACGGGCAGCCACCGGCATATTAGAGGTATTCGCAATCAGCGTCGTCCGATCCATCAAAGGATTTCCCGTCTTAGGATCGACCAACTCCGAGAACTCCTCCAACACCTGCGTCATCTCATTGCCGCGCTCGCCGCATCCGATATAAATAATAATATCCGCATCCGCCCATTTCGCAATCTGGTGCTGAGTCATCGTCTTCCCAGTCCCAAAACCACCGGGAATCGCCGCCGTTCCCCCTTTTGCAATGGGGAACATAGTATCCAGAATCCGCTGTCCCGTCACAAGCGGCACCGTAGCAGGGAAACGATGGCTCACAGGACGGGGAACTCGAATCGGCCACCGCTGCATCATGGTAAGCTCCTTCCTGCTGCCATCCGACAACTCAACCACCGCCAGGACATCCTGAATCCTGTAATCCCCGTCCGGAACCACAGACACCACAGTCCCCTCCACATCCGGCGGAACCATACACTTATGCAGAATCGCCTGCGTCTCCTGCACCTCGGCAATCACAGCCCCACCGTGGACAGGTTCGCCTTCCACGATTGTAAGGTGCGTTTCCCACAATCTGTCCATATCCAGAGAATCCACAGAGACGCCCCTTGTGATGAACGCCCCGCCGTTATCGGCAATCCGCTCTAAAGGCCGCTCAATCCCGTCAAAGATATTATTCAGGATTCCCGGCGCGAGCGTCACCGAAACCGCCGCTCCGGAAGCCTCCACAGTCTCGCCGGGACGAAGCCCCGATGTCTCCTCATATACCTGAATGGTGGTCAGATCCTTGTCAAGAGAAATCACTTCTCCCACCAGCTTCTCCTCACCGACATACACCATCTCAGACATCTTAAACTCCGTCTTATCTCTCAGGTAAATGACAGGCCCGTTAATCCCATAAATCTTCCCAGTCATAACACTATCCAACCTGCACACCTCCCTTGAACATAAACTTCCTGTACTCATTCTCAATCGCACCCTTGAACGCATGGTCGATCAAAATATTTTTCTCCTGGATCACAGCGCGTACGCCGCCGATAAAATCCTCCTTGCTCACAGTCAGCGCCATGCCCGTATGCTCCTCAAGGTATGCCTTCTTATCCTCATCCGACGGATTAATATAAATCGTCATCGGCGCTCCGTTGGCAAACTTCGCCGCCTTCTCAATATAAGCCACTAAAAGGCGCGGATAATCCTCCGACTTCATATACTCCCGCACCACTTCACGGACTTCATCAAACAACGCCGCCTTCAATTCCTTCTGCGTCTTGCTCAATTCCCGCTTCAGCTCAAGCTGCGCCTTAGACATCGCCATATTCAACTGCTGCTCGGCGCCGACACGCTCCGTCTTGACCCGCGTCTCCGACTGGCGGAGCATCTCCGCCCTATGCTGCTCAAACACACCAAGCAAGGCGTCCTCATGCTGCTTTATAATCCCATTGCCCTCAGCCCTTGCCTCCTCCATCGCAGCCTCCTGCAAATGTGAAATCTTATCATCAATCGTCAAGTACGTCACCCCACATTCCAACTCCGGAATAAACGGTCCATGCCAACTTCGCCGGCACAGCCTGCTATCCCCCGGAAACATTTACAATTTCAGTCCAATCGCCTCATTTACATAAGAAGTGATAAAATCTTTTTTACGCCCAGTCCCATGCCTGTCCGGAATCTCAATCAGCAACGGCATGGTCCGCAAAAGCTTAATCTCGTCAATCAAATCCGGGAACTCCCTGCCAAACTTCTCCGTCAGCAGAATCACGCCGATGGACTTATCATTCATCGCATTCTCAATCGCCGTGCGAAGCTCCTCTCTCTCATGGACAACAATCCCGTCAACGCCCGCAAGCCTCATGCCTGTCAGCGTATCCACATTATCACTAATCAAATACATCTT
The DNA here is from genome assembly GCA_949957035.1 of uncultured Lachnospiraceae bacterium. The sequence goes on along the minus strand of CATLIP010000016.1, from coordinate 10,320 downwards.
CATCTTACAATTTACCCAAAATCATAAACGAAATAATCAACCCGTACAGGCAGACACCTTCCGCAAGACCAACGAAAATAAGAGATTTACCAAGGGCGCTGGAATCCTCGCTAATCGCACCCAAAGCCGCGCTCGCCGCGCTGGCTACGGCAATACCGCCGCCGACACAAGAAAGCCCGGTAGACAGCGCAGCCGCAAGATACCCGAATCCGACCGCATTAGAAGCCGTCTGGGCCGCGTCTGCCGCCTGCGCCGGCGCGCCGCCAAACAACATGATCCCTGCAATGGCAAACGCCCCGAAATAAAAGAATGCATTCACCCCGATTGCCCTCTTATAACGCTTCTTCGTCTTCTCTCCAATCAAAAAGTATCCAAAAGGAATGATAATACTAAGCACCAGCGCTGCAATAAGTAACAATTTCACCGTTAAAGTCATGACCTATATCCTCCTCATATCTATTTACTCTGTTTGTTAAATGGTTTAAATTCCCGTCCGCTTCCCTTATAGAAACGGCTGAACATCTCATAATATTCCAGCCGGAGCACCTGAATCCCGACAATCAGCCCCTCCAGCGCGCACACGATCACATTTCCCAAAATAACGCCGAACAGGTTTGGCGTCCCGTTCTCAGCCCCCGACAGCATCAGCACCACTTCCATAATCGCCGCATGGCTCACCGCAAACGCCCCGATACGCACATAGGACAGCGTATTGGAAAAATAACTCAAAAGCGTCTCGAACAGCTCGAAGAAGCCCTGGACCAAAAACATTGCCTTGCTCTCTTCCATCTTCTTATGGTTATGCTCCACCAGATTCGTAAGCGGCTCCTTGAACACGAAGAGCAAAATCGGGATTCCAAGGAACACAGCCATCATCACATTTCCCGGAACCTGATGCCCGGTCATATACAGCACGATCGTCAGCACCAAAAAACCATAGAAGACAAGTCCCGCAACGCCATTTGTGGAAAACCACAGATTCTCCGTATCATGAGACTTCGCCGCGTTGATGATCTGGAAAATCATCACCAGAATATTAAGGGCCATACCAAAGGCAATGGCAATGATGAACACCGTATTCAGCTGGCCGATGAAGGGCAGATTCGTCATAGCCTCAACAGGCCGCATCCAGACCGCAGGAATCAAATCCTCGAACCCAAAGACACTGCCGAACATCACGCCAAAGACCATGGAAAAAATACCCGCAATCGACACAATTCCCGCCAGGCTCATCTTTTTCTTGAGATAAACCAGCCCGCCGAGCAGAAACAGACAGAAACCTTGTCCCACATCACCGAACATCGCGCCGAAGATAAACGTATACGTCAGGGCCACGAACATGGTCGGGTCCATCTCGTCATGGGCCGGAAGCCCGTACATCTTGATGAACAGCTCAAAAGGCTTGAAAAATCTCGGATTCTTGAGCTTCGTCGGCGGTTCCCCGAAGAACTTCTCCCGGTCTTCCTCCACGACGATGAATACCCGGTCATCGTCCTTCGCTTCTTCCATCAGAGCCGCCACGTCGCCTTCACCCATCCAGCCGCAGAGAATATAATAATCTTCCTTCGTATCTCCCACGTCTGTGCGCGCCGCCATCTTCCGGACGTCAAAATTATTGGACAACTCTTCAAGACGTTTCCTTGCCCCTAAGATTTTTGCGGCATGGCTTTCTACCAGCTCCTCAATCTTGCGGTCAATCTCCTCCATCTGCTTGCGGTTTTCCTCAATATCCTTCTGCAAGCCAAGGCAGGCATCCTTAGGCGTCCCTATAAATTCCGAAGGAATCGTGATCCGCTCAAAATGCAGGGAATTAAACGCCGAATCTACCTTGCTGGTATCCACATTCGACACAAAATAACAGCCGTAGACATAATTCTCATTCCTCGTACCCTCTAAGAACACAGCCTGTAAATCGCCGAACAGGTACTTCTCTAATTTCTTATAATAATCCACCCCGATCCTGCCAAAACGAATCTTCATATACTTATAATGCATCGTCTTATGCAGATCCAAATCAAGAGGGGCAAAAGGCTCCAACACATTGAGGCGCTCCCGCACATCATTTTCCTTCTTGCCAAGCAGCTCCTTCTTCTCCTGCAGATCCAGATAATCATGGTTAATCTCCCGGATAAACGCAAGCATCTCATCCTTGGACATGGACTGGTCGAGACGCTCCGTATCCTTCGTCAAAAGAGCTGCGAACTGCTCCGCCTTTGCCAGCGCGTCCTTATACGGGTTCACCTCCACAAAAGGCAGGAGATTATCTGTCGTTTTAAGCTCAGTGACCGCATTTTCAAGCTGCATCTCATATTTAGACAGATATTTGTCGCACACGCGGTCGATATCCATTCTCGGGCCGCTGATGCTCAAAAACTTCATCTTAACAATCATTGCATCACACCTCCTAAGTATCCTAACGTTTCTCTTGAAGATAAACCGTAGCGGATACATTCAAGGGCAGTAGTTAGTTTATAAATCTCTTCTTCCTTTAAAAACAGATATGTATTCACAGTGGCAATCGAATACGGGTCGCGCCTCCGGTCAATCATATACTGCCGCCGCAAACATTCCTTATATGTAGCCTCAAGCGTCTTCCCGCTGATATCCGCATATCTCCTTGCATAATAGGTTTCATCCAGCCGCTTCTCATACTCCTCTACGGTGGGAGTCTCCACAAGGCTCTTGAACTCATCTACACTAAGCCTGTACTGAACAGGAATCGTCATAGAATAAATATCCGGCGGCAGCTTATTATAGTACTTCTTCGCCCGGTAAATCCACTGGATATTCAACAGGTCAATCTTCATGCCGATATCCCGCACATACATTTCCCGCTCCTTGCCGCTAAGGATACGCCGGTTCTTCCTCCACATTTCGGAAAAATAATATAAGTCAAGAGTCAGGTCATAATCGAACAGCGTCGCCCCTTCCATCTCCCTGACAGCCTGAAGCGGCGCATAATATTCCGTACCCTTGAGATTATCAATCAATTCCTCCACATTCCGCGACGTAATCAGCTTATCAATGGAAATCTGGGAATATTTATCAAAAAATTCCTTCTTATAAGCAATATCAAACGGCATATCATAGTGGTTAAATACAATACGGAGACAATAATTAATCAGGTCAATCTCATACCTCTTCCAATATACTTTCAGGAACTTCTTCTGCTCCATCCCTGCAAACCGGAAAATCCTCGTATAGTCGTCAAACAAAGACTGATACAGAATCTTCTCCATGTTCCCCCTATGATACAGCGAAATGTCCATCTGTTCCACATATCTTGTATAGGCAGGTTTCCCTTTCAGATACTCAATAGCTTCCGGCACGCTTTTCAAATTCGCAATATTCTCATAATCCCGGCTGGTAAGAAGCTTCGCCTGCATCGCCCGTATCTTCGTGGTAAGCCCGCTGTACGACATCACATTTCCCATGCCCTACACCTCTACAATATGCGCCAGGATCTCTCTGGCATAGGCAGTATGATTTTCCTCAAATTCCTTCTTTAAATTATCGATCGTCGAAGAATTCTTCTCCCTCTGCTCCTTGAGGATTCGCTCCATCTTCTCCTCCGCCTTCTGCCTGATCTGCGCTAACTGCTTCTGAGTCTTGTCCTCAAGTTCCCTGTCGAACTGATCTCTCTGAGCCTGAATCTTCTTCTCAATCTCACTCTTCTGAGCCTGCGCATGCTCCACAATCGCTTCCGCCGTTGCCTCGATATCCGCCAGTTTCTTAACAACCGTGTTCATTGAGCCGCCTCCATTCCTCTAAGATTCTTATCTGTGCAACATATCATATCTCTTACAGCCGCCCGCCGATACAGACAGACAAAAATAACATGGTTTTTGCCAGTATATCCCGCTGATTTGCACACAATTATAATATACACTGTTTTTTTCAAAATTCTATAGTAAAAATCAACAAAAAAACCTCTAATTGTTACGTTTTTCACACACTTATATTTATTTGACATTTTCCCTCCCCCATTATAAACTAAGAAACATACGGAAACGCTTGAAAACAGGGGGAATCGCATATGCGTCTTAGAAATATACCACGCGCTGAAAGCGTGCTGAAAGAATGTAAAGAAGTTGTTAAAAATGAAGCGGACTGCCGTGGGAATTGGTGCGAAGTGTTCAGAAATACCAATCCAATCCATATGGAAATCGGCATGGGGAAAGGGCAGTTTCTTCTTGCCCTTGCCGCACGGAATCCGGAGATTAATTATATCGGCATCGAACGGTACTCAAGCGTCCTTTTGCGGGCAGTGGAGAAACTTCATGAAATCCAGCCGCCGCTTTTGAATATCCGCTTCATCTGCATGGATGCCCGCAGCGTCACAGAAGCCTTTGCTCCCGGGGAAATCGACCGCATCTACCTGAACTTTTCCGACCCATGGCCTAAGGCTAGGCATGCCGCAAGACGGCTTACGTCCAAAGAGTTCCTCACCCGTTACCATAATGTCCTGACAGATGGGGGGACGATAGAATTTAAGACAGACAACCGCCTGCTCTTTGATTTCTCCGTCGCCGAAGTAAACGCTTCGACGGATTTTCGCCTGGATGGGTGTACCTACGATTTGCATCATGATACGGAAATGAACCAAGGGAATATTATGACGGAGTATGAAGAAAAATTTTCCTCACTTGGGAATCCGATTCATAAACTAATTGCCATAATGGAACATTAACAATAACATTACTAATTTGCTTTTTTATAGCTTTTTTTATCAAGATTTAGCTTGACATTATTCATATTCAATGTATTCTTATAAATAGAAGCAATGTTCCTTTTGTACTCAACATCATATTATAATTAAGGAAGGGAGTGTTACCATGAGTTATAAAGACCTTGCCAAAAATCTCATAGACCAGATACCCGACAGCAAAATGTACTATATCGTCGCTTATTTACAGGGCGCAGCAGTCCCGGAAGAAATCCCTAATACGGAAACGGCAGTCTCCATTGATGAGCTGGAAAACGGCGGCGGCACAGTCTTTACCGGCAGCACAAAGGCTTTATTCGAGAAATTAATGGAGGAATAGCCATGCTCAATGTACGATATTCCACAAAATTCAAAAGAGACTTCAAAGCATGTGTAAAACGCGGCTATCGAATGCAACTGTTACAACAGGTGATTGATACTCTCCGTATTCCCGCATCACTGCCTTTCAAAAACAGGGAGCATAATCTAAGCGGCAATTACTCTGGATACAAAGAATGTCACATAGAACCAGACTGGCTGCTCATTTACAAACAGACTGATGATGAGCTGAGATTAGACCGGACTGGCACTCATGCAGATTTATTCGGAATGTAACCAAAAAAGATATATAACCTCTCATATTTTATTCACAAATCCCCCTCCCCCCGCATATACAATATAGAAGAACTTATGTCTGGAAGCATGCACATGGGACACAAAAAAAGGAAGAAAAACCTCCGGCAGAAAATATGCGAATTCACCTACCACAGAAAAGGGCTCCACAATAAACTCCTCTGCCTGAAAAAATCCATGGATGAAGTATACCGCACCCTGAATCCCGGCTGCTGACTGGCAAAGAACATTCTGACAACAAGGAAGGTGTAATCAATGCAGCATTTAACATCCCAAAATTTCTCCACAGAGACAACACGGGGACCGCTTCCGGTCATCGTCATGTTCTACGCCGTCTGGTGTGGAAAATGCGCCATGATGAAACCCATCGTAGAAGAAATAGAGAGAAAATACCGGGGGCGGATTCGGTTCTGTGAGGTAGAAATCGACGAATCCCCTCTGCTCGCCGCCGATTACGATGCGGACACCGTTCCCACATACGTCTTTTTCCGGAACGGGAAATTCCTTGGCAGCATGCAGGGGATCATAGATGAAGACGTGTTTGAACGCCGCCTACAAAAAATCTTTAGAAATAGTTAAGTCTTATTTCATTTGCAAATACAGAAGAATGTGTTATATTAGGGGAGATTCAAAGCAGAATACTCAGACAAAAAGGGGGTATCGGTGGTCAAACACCAGACAATATGAAAAATATAAAAAAAATAATACCAATCATCACAGCAGCCGCGCTCACCTGCGCCAGCCTTCCCATGGCGGCACAGGCAGACGGAGCTAAGGTTGTCACAATCGGGGCAAACCTGACAGACGAACAGAAAAAATCAATGTACGACTACTTCGGAACCACACCCGAGGCTGTGAATACCATCGAAGTAACAAACACCGACGAACGGAAATACATGGAGGGCATCGCCTCCGAAGCCCAAATCGGGACGCAGACCTATAGCTGTTCCTACGTAGAGCCCACCACCAGCGGCGGCATCCAGGTCAAAGTAGGGAACCTGACCTTTGTGACAAGCTCCATGATTGCATCCACCCTGCTGACCTCAGGCGTAGAGAACTGCAACGTCGTAGCAGCCGCCCCATTTGAGGTATCCGGCACAGGCGCACTGACCGGAATCATGATGGCATACGAGAAAGCCAGCGGAGAGACTTTAAGCGAAGAACAGAAGTCCGCCGCCACGGAAGAGCTGGTAACTACCGGCGCACTTGCCGACGCAATAGGCAAAGAAGACGCCGAGAAACTGATGAACGAAGTGAAAAAAGAAGTCATCGAGAATGACCTGACCGATGCCGACAAAATAAAGGATGCCGTTACAGACGCAGCAAAAGACAAGGGCATAACACTGACCGAAGAGCAGATGGCACAAATCAGCGCACTGATGAAGAACATTTCCCAGTATGACTACGATGTGAACTCTCTGAAACAGACCCTTGATAATCTGGAAGGCAAAGTCAATGACAGCGGATTCTTCCAAAACCTGTGGACTTCCGTAAAGAACTTCTTCACAGGCGGTTCCGATAATGGCGACGGCGGCATCATCAACGATACCAAAGACGAAGTACTTGGAGAAAACGCAGTAATCGACAGCACATTGGAATCCTCCGGCAAAGACACTGAAGCCGACAAAGACGAGGACGAAGGCGGATTCTGGGATAAAGTGACAGGGTTCTTCAAGAATCTCTTCGGCGGCAGCGACAAAGACGAGGACGAATCCAAAGAAGACACCGAGAACAGTGAAGCTTCTGAAATTAACACTGAAAATGAATCCAGCGATTCTGACATTACAGAACAGCCTGACGATACGGCCGACAGTCCTGACTCAGAAGAAAACGACGGCGGCAGCGTCCCGGGGGATGAAGGAACCGGAAATATTTCCGACGCCCCAGAAAATGCAACAGAGACAAACAGCAATACAGTCGACGCCGAAACCGGTACAGATACAAAAGACACTAATCTAGATGTCAACGAAGAAGGCACACCGTAAAGCATACCCATTTTACAACAACCGACAACATCCCGCTGTGGAACTACTGTGAAACACCTACTTTCCGCCAGTCCCACAGTGGGATATTCTCTTGTCAAAAGCTCTCTAAATTCACTAACTCTCTCTTACTCTTCTACATTCCACGCGTCTTCACCGTCCCAGATATCTCTCCAGTCCTTAGCGCTTTCCCACAAAAATACCTGTCCTTTAAGCAAACGGAAATTCCGGTCAGCCTTCCTAAGTTTCTCCATCTCTTCATCTGTCAGGAAATCCTCTGTGGTACACTTAAGATTGCCTAAATACTCATTCTCGAACACTGAAAACGGAATCGGGACCTGTCCTCTCTGCACTGCCCATTTCACACAGATAGTTGCCGGATGACAGTTGTGCGCCTTGGCTATCTCTACCAACTCCGGCATCTCGAAAGTAACCAAATCCCCAGGCGCCGTGTCTCGTTCCGGACGGCAGGGTGAACCCAGCGGACTGTATGCAATCGGCAGAATATCATGTGCCTTACAATAGTCAAACAGCTTTGGCTGCTGGAATGTAGGATTAATCTCAACCTCCAACACCACCGGCTTAATCCGACACAGAGGAAGAATCTGCTCCATCTTCGTAATCGTAACGTTTGACATTCCGATTCCTCGAACCAATCCCATATCCACCAGCTTTTCCATCTGTCTCCAGGTAGTCATGTACTCCTCCAGACAGAACGGCACATGGTTTGGATCCCTTCCTTCCAGATGTGCTCCTTGCTCATGATGGTTGGGGAATGGCCAGTGAACCATATAGATATCTACATAATCCAGCTTAAGGTCCCGAAGGCTCTTCGCACAGGATACCAATACATCTCCCTGTCCATGCATATTGTTCCATACCTTCGTCATAATCGTCATATCCTTCCGCTGAACGATTCCTTCTTCGAATGCACGTGCATAGACCTTCCCAATCTCCTTCTCATTTCCATAGGCAGCCGCGCCGTCAAACAGGCGATACCCTGCCTTAATCGCTCCGTAAACGGCATCTGCAACCTGTGTGGAATCAAACTTATCATTTCCAAAGGTCCCCATACCAATTCCCGGAATCACCATACCATTACTCAACTTTCTCTGCGGAACCAGAGTCGGATTCACTTTCTCCATAATCATCTTCTCCTTTCATTACAACTTAACTTCTGTATTATAGTATTCTTTCAGGCATTGATAGCCCGTCTCAAACAGGCGCTTCTGCCTGTCATACACAACCTGATTCTCCCGATTCGGTTCAAATGTCTTCTCCTGCCTCACAAATTGGTCAACGACGGAGAAATCCTCAAATACACCGACACCCACTCCTGCAATCACCGCAGCCGCGATAGATGTGGCCGCTTCCACATTATCCAGCCTGTGAAGCGTCACTCCAAGGACATCCGCCAAAATCTGCGCCAACACCTCTCCTTTTGCTCCGCCGCCCGTAAGTACCAGCTCAGTCACCGGTTCTTTCTCCCTCTGGGCCTTCAAAATCAAATCCAGATTCATAGCGACACCTTCCAACACAGCCCGGACATAATCACATTTCTCATGCTCCATCTTAATACCAAGAAAGCTGCCCGATGTGTCAGGATTCCACCGTGGGCTCCGCTCTCCCAGCAGATATGGAAGAAACACCAGCCCCTTGGCCCCTGCGGGTGATTGAAGCACAAGTCGGTTTAGTACCTCATAGACGGATTCGCCCGCCTCTTTCGCTTTCTTCTCTTCTTCTTTGCACAGCGCGTTTCTAATATAAGAATAGGAACTACCTGCAGCCTGCATGGTTCCGCATGGCATATACTTTCCGGTGATCACATGGCCAAAACAAATCAGGGTTCGCTCTTTATCGAGAAATACTTCATCCGAAGTACCTGCAATCCAAGCCGAGGTGCCAAAAGAGAGAAACCTGTGTCCGTTCTGGATGCTCCCTGCCCCAAGAGCAGAACAGGGGCCGTCTCCGCCGCCGCATACAACCTGCGTCTTTGCCGTCAGGCCAAGGGACTGCGCCGCACTTTCTGACAATGTACCAATCACATCAACAGAGGCATGAAGTTCCGGCAGTTTCCCGCGTTCTATTCCGGCAGCATCCAGAATCTCCCGGGACCACTCAAGCTTTCTCAGGTCAAAAGCATCCGTCCCCGACGCCTCCGAATAATCTGTCACAAATTCTCCGGTCAGACGGCAGATAATATAATCCTTTGCAAGAAGCATCTTATAGGTCTTCCTGTAGATCTCCGGCTCATTGTCCCGAATCCACATCAATTTCTCAATGCTGTAGCTGGCGCTCACACGATGTCCGTTCAATTCGTACATCCTGTCATATCCGACCCTGTCTGCAAGCTGCTGCGCCTGTTCTTCCGCCCTTAAATCTGCCCATATCATAGCCGGTCTTAGCACATTGCCTTCCCGGTCCACAGCAATACACGCCTGCATCTGTGAAGAAAAAGAAATTCCCAGTACATCCTCCGGGTGAATCTCTTCTATAATCTTCTTTGTCGCAACGCAGACCGCATTCCACCAGTCCTCCGGATTCTGTTCCGCACAGTTTCTCCCGAAGAAGTGTACATCATATGGTACGGTATAACTCCTAATCAACTTACCTTCTGTCGAAAACAACGAAGCCTTGTTGCTGGAAGTTCCCAAATCATGCGCAATCAAATACTTTCCCACATCTTTACTCCTTTCTCTTCCAGTTTTACTACTTATCATAATAACATAAGAAATACATTTTGTAAACTTATAAAATTATTTTTCTTTCGTACGAAAGTAATTGAGTTGACATAACCACATTTATATGTTAAAATATTTTCACAGGAAACAGGAACACAGGCAATCGATTTATTGTGTAATTTGATTACAAATATAAGGAGGGAAGCTTTATGAAGGCTCGGCACACTGCACTGCTGGAATACGTAACGCAACACGGAAAGACCGAAGTGAATACTCTTGCCGAATACCTGAAAACCTCCGCCGTAACCATACGCAAGGA